>NZ_JBFUHB010000004.1:0-287400 GCF_056402595.1 Sphingomonas sp. P3_C6 | reverse complement strand
CTGCGCTACCCGTCTCACGCACACGCCGTACCCATTTGATCGCCGAGCTCGCCGCTACGCCAAAGCGTGCCGCCGCCGCATGGCAGGACATGCTCTCCTCCATCACCGCCGCTACAACCCGCTCGCGCAGGTCCATCGAATAGGGCTTGGCCATGCTAGCTGGCCTCCGATCTCCAGCCAGCATCTTGAATCAGAAAATCAGACCAAAGGGAATCCCATTTGAATCAGTCAAATGTCATCCCGCTCTAGCGGCTGCCACCGCTTCCGACGGTCGCCTTCGCAACGATAGCGCGATAGGCGGGGATATCGCGCTCGTAGTAAAACACGTCGGGGGCTTCGAAAGTGATCATGAAGAGTTTTCCGCCAATGATCGCCGCCGAAGCCTCACCCTTGCGTCGGACCTCCTCGTTCAGCCGGCTGAATGTGTACGAGAAGCGCACCCCCTTCTGGCCCAGAAAGATCGCCGGTTCGACCGAGTCGACCTTCATGAGTTGGGTATTGAGGGCGATGCTGTAGCTGTTCTCGAACAGCACCGGCAAATCCGTGAGCAGCATCGTTGACGAGAAGCGCGGCAAGGGCTTCGACCGTTTGTCGACTTCCCGGAACAGCGTACGGTCATTTTCAATACCGCCGTAGAAGGTCACATCGTTGAGCCCGTCGCCGTCGAGCGTCCAGGTTTCGGAATTTCTTCCGGGCCTGGCCCCCATCTTGTTCCATTCGCGATCGGGCGTGATGGTCAGCAGCGATTTCGCGACCGCCACCTTTGAGCCCAGGGAAATCAGCTTGTTGCCGGCGACGGCCGGCCCGGCCCCGAGCAACGCCAGTGCGACGACCGCCGACGAGATTCTGTACGTCATGTCATTGTTCTCACTGCAGAAGAGTAGAAATCATCGCTCGATCGGGAGCACCCGGCCTCATGTCGAGGTACTTTTTTAGGGCCTCGACGCCGGCTGGGTCGCGACTGCGCAACTGCGCGAGCCCGATGCCGCGATACGCATCGGCATTTGTCGGGTCCTGCAGAAGCGCATCACGATAAAATCCTATCGCGGACACCAGATCGCGGGGGTTTCCGCGGGCACGGTACAATTCACCACGCGAAAAGAGGAGATCCGCGGTCCATTGCGACCCCGCCAATTCTCCGATGAGATAGTCGGTCCCCTCAAAGTCGTTCAGCTTGAGTTGATCGGAGAGGAACTCGGGGCGCCAGGGGGCCAATGCCTCCCTGAAACGCTGGCCATCATCCTCGCCGACCTTGCCCATCGTCGCGGCGATACCGCGCAAATATGTCGCCCGCTCCAATGATGTGGGGTGCCCGGCGAAAAAGGCGACCCGGTCGTATCTGGTGCTTTGCTGCTTGCGTCCGTGAGCGGTAGCGTCCGCCTCGTCCATCAGGCGATCCCAGATATCGGCGAAGCAGCGTGGGTCGTAGACCGACGACTTCAGATACGCCATCGACATGAGGTCGGCTTCGCGTTCCTGGTCCCGGTTATAAGCATAGACCGATCCCACGGTGGACAGCTGGATCGACTGATAGGTGCGAACGGAGGAAGGAGAGCCATAGGTCACCGCAGCCGCGGCCCCCACTCCGGCCCATGCCGCGATATCACCAGCAGTCCGCCTGCGCTTATACCCCAACAGGCTGTGCCGCAGTTCGAAATGGCCGAACTCGTGGCCTAACACAGCGGCAAGCTCGGCCTCGTCACGGACCCGTAGCAGGAGCCCCGTGTTGACGACCAGGGTTCCATTGGGTGCCATCGACGCGTTGAAACTGGCGTCTCGTATCACATAAATACGCACGCCATTGCATCTCGCATCCCCAACCACACGACAGACGACGTCGCGCAAATATTGGTTGAGCTTCGTATCGTTGATGACGGCTTTCGAGTCGCGGAGTGCCCGTTCATCCTCGTCTGCCACCATCCAGACACCGCGCTCATCGACGCCTTGAGGCTGATAGGCACCGACATAAGGAGGCAAGGTCGGGATAGCTTCCTTGGCTTCGGCCGGAAGCGCACCGAGAACAGATGTGACCGCCAACAATAAGCGGAGCGGGTTCACCTACTTCGCTGCCAGTACAGGCCGCGGCGCGCTGCCCGGAAAGTCTTCGAGCAGCTGCGCCACGCGCTTTTGCGCCCCTTCCGGCGTTCGCACATCTCCGCCCATTGCCAGGTCGGCGTTGAGCCAAACCAGATCACCGGTACGAAGGTCGACTAGCCCGGCAAAGCCCTTGTGCTCACCGGATTTCACCGAAACATACGCCATCGCTGCAAAGAGCTGGAGAATCTTTCGACCCGTGGATCCATATTGGTCTTCATTGTAGATGAAGAGGGCATAGTCGGCGCCAGTATCCCTGGCGATATCGGCGACACCCGGCCCCATCGTCCATTCGAAGACGCCTTTACGCTTCTTGGTCGGGAGGCGATTTCCAGGGAAGAATTGATATTGGATGACGGAATCGGCCAAGACCGAGAACAGGGCCTGGTAGTCTGCCATCACTTCGGCGGAACGACCGATCGGCTCTTCGACCAGAATCACCTCGTTGCCGAGGTTCTTTTGAGCAACAGCGAGCGCAGACCCGATATTTTCCTTGGCCTGAGCCGTCCAATCCGCATTGGGTTCGAACATACCGCCGGTGGATTGAGCGCCCACCTTTATCGTCGGCCGTATGAGAAGAATCTTGGCGGATTTTTCCTTGAGAACAAAGCCTTCCTTTGTCCCGGACTTTTCCTGCGCCTGTGCCGAGGACATACCCATAGCACATACCAAAACCGCCAAAGCGGCTGCGACTACACCACGCAACATTGCATCCCCCCGGGTGCCGCACTCTCCCCCGAGGTGCAGCTATGCGGGTATTTTCACATCATTCCGAGTGAAGCAAGGTTCTATTTATACCCAACTTACTCCATTGTGGAGCAAAATATCGCGCTCAGCCCAACGCCTTTTCAGCAGGTCGTTGACCACGCCGGGATTGGCCTTGCCGCCCATCGCCTTCCTGCTTGGCGGGCGTGCCCGACAGCGTCCCGTCGGCGACGAGGAAAGATTTACGCCGGGACAGGGTTTCGCAAAGGGGCGATCAAGACTGGCTTGTGTCCGTTTCGACCAGAACGATGCACGGGCGCCCGCGAAGTAGATCAACTCTGCCCGGACTAAGCGTCTGTCTGAAAATGCGCCGGTACCGGCCTACGAAAATTCGCACTTTCGCGCAGTTTCAAAAACACACTAAGATCGCTTGCGGGCTATCTCGGCACTCTCGCTCTTTAGCGGCCGCGAGACTGGGCATACCTCCTGCAAGAAGCCGTGCAGCGTGTTCGCCAGGTGATCGTCCACCAGTCGGTAATGGACGAACTGCCCCCGTTTCTCACTCGCGATCAGGCCCGCATTTTCCAGCACCGACAGATGCTGCGATACAGCCGGCTTCGACATGGCGAAACGAGAGGCGATCTCGCCCGCCGTCAGTTCGGCATGCGCCAAATAGGCCAGGATCTTGCGGCGATTGGTTGAGGCCAGCGCTTCGAACACTCGTTCCATACCCATCCCCATAGTCCGAAACGCGCTTGCCCGCGACAAGGAAATCTGCAATTAGCGAAATCTGTAATTAGGTAATTACTTAATTATATGTCGCGAGGCCATAATGCACGATCCGCACGAGGTACACCGCCTGGTCCCCGATCCCCTCGCCGACCCGCGAACCGGCGCCGTGCGATGGGATCCGACCCACTCGGTCTGGAACGGCAGCATGATGGCCGCGACGGTCGTCCTCGGCCCACTCACCCTCACGCCCGGGACGGTGGCGGTGTTCGTTCTGACGACCGGCGCCGGCCTGCTGCTCGGCCATTCGGTCGGATTCCACCGCCGCATGATCCATGAGAGCTTCGACTGCCCCTTGTGGCTGGAACGCGTACTGGCGTGGTTCGGCACGACAGTGGGCATGAGCGGCCCCTTCTGGATGATCCGCACCCATGACCTGCGCGACTGGGCGCAGCGCCAGAGCGATTGCCATCCCTATCTTTCGCATCGTCGGTCGATGCTGGTCGATGCATGGTGGCAGCTCCATTGCCGGCTGGAACTGGCGCACCCGCCGCGTTTCGATCTCGGGCGGATCGGGCGCGATCCCTTCTACCGCTTCCTCGAGGCGACCTGGATGGCGCAGCAACTGCCGATCGCCGCCCTGCTATGGCTTGCCGGTGGATGGCCGTTCGTGGTCTGGGGTGTCTGCATACGGATCTGCGCGTCGGTCCATGGCCATTGGCTGGTCGGCCATCTCGCCCATCGCCGCGGCCCGCAGCACTGGATCGTGAGTGACGCTGGCGTTCAGGCCCATGACGTGCCTTGGGCCGGGCTGATCACCATGGGCGAGGCGTGGCACAACAACCACCACGCTTTCCCCGGATCGGCACGAATCGGCCTCTATCCAGGTCAGAGCGACTGGGGTTACCGTTTCATCAAACTGCTGGAACGGGTCGGCCTTGCCTCGAATATCCGCACACCGGATATTCTACCCCCAAGGCCGACGCTGAGACGAGCCTAGCCAAGCGCCTTCTTCAGCAGGTCGTTGACCACGCCAGGATTGGCCTTGCCGCCCATCGCCTTCATCGTCTGGCCGACGAAGAAGCCGAACAGCTTGTCCTTGCCCGAGCGATATTCGGCGACCTTGTCCTCGTTCGCGGCCATCACGTCGGCGATGACCTTCTCGATCTCGCCGGTGTCGCTGGTCTGCTTGAGGCCGCGTTCCTCGACCACCGTGCCGGCGCCCTGGCCGGTTTCCAGCATGATCTCGAACACCTGCTTGGCGAGCGTGCCCGACAGCGTGCCGTCCGCGACGAGGCCAAGCAGTTCGCCTGCCTGGGCCGGGGTGACCGGTGATTCTTCGATGTCCTTGCCGATGCGGTTGAGCGCACCGAACAGCTCCGACGTCACCCAGTTCGCGGCGGCGACCGGCTTTGCGCCGGTGTCGAGCAGTGCGTCGAACCAGCGCGCCGCTTCGACCTCGGCCGTCAGGACGGCGGCGGCATAGGGCGTGATGCCGAGCGATTCGTAGCGGCGACGCTTGGCGTCGGGCAGTTCGGGCAGGCTGGCGCGGCATTCCTCGAGGAACGCATCGTCGAGTTCGAGCGGCAACAGGTCGGGATCCGGGAAGTAGCGGTAATCATGCGCATCTTCCTTGGAGCGCATCGACCGGGTCTCGTTCTTGTCGGGATCGTAGAGACGCGTCTCCTGGACGATCCGTTCGCCGGCCTCCAGCGCGGTGACCTGGCGGAGCGCTTCCTGCTCGACGACCGCCATCACGAAGCGGACCGAGTTGACGTTCTTCGTCTCGGTACGGGTGCCGAGCGGATCGCCGGGCTTGCGCACGCTGACATTCACGTCGGCGCGCATCGAGCCTTCTTCCATATTGCCGTCACACGAGCCGACATAGCGCAGGATCGAGCGCAGCTTGCGCAGATAAGCTCCTGCTTCGGCAGGAGACGTCATGTCCGGGCGGCTGACGATCTCCATCAGCGCGACGCCCGACCGGTTGAGGTCGACATAGCTCTGGGTCGGATGCTGATCGTGCATCAGCTTGCCGGCATCCTGCTCGACATGGATGCGCTCGACGCCGATGCGCTTGGTCGCGTCGTCGGGGTTCTTGTCATCGAGGCTGATATCGATCGCGCCCTCGCCCACCAGCGGGTGGTAGAGCTGGCTGATCTGATAGCCCTGCGGCAGATCGGCGTAGAAATAATTCTTGCGGTCGAACCGCGACCATTTGTTGATCTGCGCGTCGATCGCCATGCCGGTGCGCACCGCCTGGCGGATGCACTCGCGGTTCGGCACCGGCAGCATGCCCGGCATCGCGGCATCGACCAGCGAGACCTGCGTGTTGGGTTCCGCGCCGAACGCGGTCGCCGCGCCCGAGAAGAGCTTGGCGTTGGAGGTCACCTGCGCATGGACTTCGAGGCCGATCACGACCTCCCACTCGCCGGTGGCGCCACGGATGCGATAGGTTGAAGTGGATGCGTCAGCCATGTTCGGTCTCGGGTGTGATGAGGGTGAGTTCGGGAAAATAGGAAGAGAAACGTTGCCTGTCGCGCGTCAGGAGCCTCGCGCCAAGTGCCGATGCGTGTCCACCGATCAAAAAATCGGCGAGGATCGATCCGTGCCTTCCGCCGGACCGGCGATAAAGTTTATGCGCCAATCCTGCCCGAAAGGCGGCGGCGGCAGGAATCTCTCTCAACGTAATCCCCACGTCTTCGAAATAGCGCAACCCTTCCTCCAGGCTGCTAAAATGCGTGGCGCATTCGGCAAGAACGATCACGTCCGCGATCAATCTGTCAGCGGCGATCCCTTTCAGTACCTCGTCGCGCGACCATTGCGACCAGTTCGAATCTTCCTCGAGCAGATCGATGATAACGTTGCTGTCAACGAAGATCATGCGTCGGGCAAAGGATCGGGCACCGGTTCGCGAATCTCAGCCATATATGCATCGGTGTCCTGCCCAGTTCGCAGATGCTTATACTTCTCGCGGACGCGGTTCAGGTTCGCCACCGCGGCCCGATATCTCTTGTCATAGTCGTCTGTCCGCGCGCCTTTACGGATCACCGCCTCGCCCTGCGTGTTCCAGTCGAATTCGACGGGCTCACCCGGCTTGAGGCCAAGCGCGTCGCGAACGTCCTTCGGGATCGTCACCTGGCCTTTGACGGTCAAATTGCTCTGCTTGCTCATGGGCGCGGTATTACCATTTTCAGGTAATACCGTCTACCACCACGCCTCGGGCCGCGCGACGAAGCCGGCGCGCTCTTCCAGCGCCAGACCCGCATTCAGCACGCCCTGCTCGTCGAGCGGCTTGCCGATGATCTGCAGGCCGAGCGGCAGGCCGTCCTTGTCGAGGCCGCCCGGCACCGACATCGCCGGCAGGCCGGCGAGCGAGCTGGGCACCGTGAACACGTCGTTCAAGTACATCGCGATCGGATCGGCGTTCTTCTCGCCCAGCGCGAAGGCGGCGGAGGGCGCCGTGGGCGTCAGCAGCAGGTCGCAGCTTTCCCACGCCCGTTCGAAATCGCGTGCGATCAGCGTGCGGACCTTCTGCGCCTGGGTGTAATAGGCGTCGTAGAAGCCGGCGGAGAGCACATAGGTGCCGATCATGATGCGCCGCTTCACCTCGTCGCCGAAACCGGCCGCGCGGGTCGCCGCATACATTTCCTGCAGGTTCGCGCCCTCGGGCAGGTCACGCAGGCCGTAGCGCACGCCATCATAGCGGGCGAGGTTGGACGACGCCTCGGCCGGGGCGATGATGTAATAGGCCGGGAGAGCGTATTTCGTGTGCGGCAAGGAGACCTCGACGATCTCGGCGCCGGCATCCTTCGCCCAGTCGATGCCCTGCTGCCACAGCGCCTCGATCTCGGCCGGCATGTTGTCGACGCGATATTCCTTGGGGATGCCGATGCGCTTGCCGGCGAGGCTGGCGGAGAGGCCGGCCTCCCATTTGGGCACCGCGAGATCGAGCGAGGTCGAATCCTTGGGATCAAAGCCGGTCATCGCCTCGAGCATGATCGCGCAGTCGCGCACGTCGCGCGCCATCGGCCCTGCCTGGTCGAGCGACGACGCGAAGGCCACGACGCCCCAGCGCGAGCAGCGGCCATAGGTCGGCTTGATACCAGAGATGCCGGTGAACGCCGCGGGCTGGCGGATCGAGCCGCCGGTGTCGGTGCCGGTCGCTGCGGGACAAAGGCGCGCCGCGATTGCCGCCGAGCTGCCGCCCGAGGAGCCGCCCGGCGCAAGCGGCGCGTTGCCGCCGTCCGCACGCCGCCAGGGCGAGATGACATTGCCGAAATAGCTGGTCTCGTTGGACGAGCCCATGGCGAACTGGTCCATGTTGAGCTTGCCCAGCATGCCCGCGCCGGCATCCCACAGCTTGCCGGAGACGGTGGACTCGTATGGCGGCGTGAAGCCTTCCAGGATGTGGCTCGCCGCGGTGGAGGCCACGCCCTTGGTGCAGAACAGGTCCTTCATGCCGATCGGCACGCCGGCCAGCGGCTTAAGTGTCTCGCCCGCCGCGCGCGCCGCATCGGCCGCGTCGGCCGCCGCAATGGCGTGGTCAGGGGTCTCCACCAGGAAGGCGTTGAGCGCCTTGGCCTTGCTCACCTGAGCGACGAACGCGTCCGCCACTTCGCGTGCGGAGAAACTGCCCTCGCGCACGCCGTCGCGGATCGCCGCGACGCCAAGATCAGTCAGCTGGCTCATTCGATCACCTTCGGCACGGCGAAGAAGCCATGCTCCGCCGCTGGGGCATTGGAGAGCACCGCATCGCGCACATGGCCGTCGGTGACGACATCGTCGCGCAGGCGCAGATGGTTGGGGATGACGGCGGTCATCGGCTCGACCGACGATGTGTCGACCTCGCCGAGCTGCTCGATCCAGCCCATGATGTTGTCGAGCTCCGGCGCGATGCGCGCGGCCTCTTCCTCGGTGATCGCTATGCGGGCAAGGCTCGCGATCTTCTTCACGGTTGCGATATCTACGGACATGGCCGCGCGGCTAGCAGAGCGCGGCCAAGGGGCGCAACCAAAACGCGCAACCAAAGGCTCCGGGAGCGGATGGTTATTCGAACGGATCGCCCACCGGCACGTCGCCGACAAACACCTGGCGGCGCGGGACGGTGCGGATTTCGACCTTGCCCGCCGCCAGCGCTCCCTTCAGCGCGGCGCGCGCCGCGGCATCCGGCCGTGCCGCTTCTCCCTCGCCGACCGCTTGCCATTCGGCACCCGTCAGCCGGTAGCGGATCACGCAGGACTCGCCCGTGGTGACGATCGGGGAAACCCCTGCCCCCGGTTCGGCGGCGATGCGATCAATGCAGCGATCCTTCACCAGGACGGCGGTGGTGTCGCCCGCCCTGTAGAGCAGGGTGCAGCTATCCTGGCGGCCATTGCCGCATCCCGGCCAGTCCGTCAGCTTGCTCTTCAGCGTATCGGGCACCACGCCGCCCGCCGGCACCACGCGCAGGCGCCTGTCGAGATCGGCGTTTTCCTTCGAGGTGCGATCGATGTCCGTCACCTTGTAGCGGTTATCGGCCGCCGCAGCACGGCGCGCCCGATCCGCGATCGCGGCGTTCTTCGATCCGGCAAGCCGCTTTAGCGCGACCTTGCCGGGGTCGCCGAAATCGAACGCGAGCGCCGCCCAGTCGAACCGGTCGGGTGCGACCTTGCCGGATTCGAGCCGGGCGACCTGATCCCGGGTGGAGATCGCGTTGAAGCTGAGGATCGGGGTCGCCAGAAACAGCACTACGCCCGCGACGATGAACGCCATGTGCAGGTTTGCCGGCCTTACCCTCGCCGCCCAGTTCCAGCGCCCACGCACCAGCGAGACGAGATAGGCGATGCCATAAGCCGTCGCGAGGATGACGAAGACGAGCGCCCAGAGCCGGTCGGGCGTAAAACCATATTGGCCGATGCGCAGGCCGGTCGCGACGGCGGCGATCACCGCCAGCGGCAGGATCGCAAGGCCGAGCGCCATCGCTGCCCAGCGCAGCACCGGATTGGTCGATTCCTCGTCCTCGCCATTGCCGATCACTGCATTGGCCAGGATCAGCGCGCCGATCGCGCAGCACAGCAGGATCGGCGTCGTCGCCTTGGTGGCCTGCCACAGCGCGCCGAGCCCGGTGAAGGGCAAGGCCAGCAGAAACAGCAGCAGTCCGGCGCCCAGCACCGGCGCGAGCACGGCGAGCACCGCCGTCACCACGCGCTGGAGCAGCCGCACGATCCGATCGCACTCGCGGAACAGGCCGAGCGCCCCGCCGAACGCCGCGCCGGCCAGCCCGGCGGCGAACCAGTGCCGTTCCAGCATCTCGCGTACGAAATGCAGGCCGATCAGGTCGAACAGCGCCGACAGCAACCAGGCGAGCGCGAAGACGATGCCGACGAAGATCCAGCAGGCGAACCACAGCACCACATTGGTCCAGGCATGGCCATGCACTTCGGGATAGGGGAAGCGCCATGCCCCCTCGTCGCGTGCCGTCTGGAACAGGGGAACGGCAATCGCGATCGCGAGGAACAGGCTCGCATAGCGCCAGTTGCCGAAATCCGACCAGCCGTCATTGCCGCCGTTCCAGTGATAGATCAGGCCCGCCGCCGCTCCGGCGAGCACCGCAAAGCCGACTGCCCAAGGCAGCCGGACCCGCTCCACGCCGAAACCGAACGTGATCGCGCCGGTGCCGATCGCGACCGACAGGGCGATTCGCCAGCTTTCGAGGGGCAGATACGGGCTGCCGGTATAAGGGCCGCGATCGAGCAATTGCTGCATGAGGATCGCCGCGACCGCACCGATCACGGCAAGGATCATCGGCCGCAGGCGCCAGCTTCCCTCCGGCCCGTCGCCTGTTTCCATCGCCCGATCGGTCATTCCCGTTCCCCTCTTCTGAACATAATGAGCGCAGGACCGAAGCGGATTGCAAGCGCGGCCTTCCTGCGGCATCCGCTCCCCGCACCGCTTCCCTCTTGGAGACCACAGGCCTTGGCCCGGAAATTCCTCTATGCCTTCGCCCTTCTCATCATGCTGGTGGTCGCCGGCGGCTTCGCCTTTGCGCTATTCGGCACGCAGCTGATCCGCTGGTCGAAGATCCCCTCCGCGCCGTTCGAGGTGCAGGCGCCGGTCAAGGCCGCCGCCTATGCCGATCCGAAGATGTGGATCGCAAGGCCGGATCGCGCAGGCAACCCTGCCCTCTGGACCCCGGAGGGCTACAAGCCCGCCGCCGCGCCGGAGGCTGCGATCTTCTTCATCCACCCGACATCCTACATCAACGCGGCGCATTGGAACGGCCCGATCGACGACCCCGAGGCGAATGCGGTCGCGGAGCTGTTCCTCCGCGCCCAGGCAAGCGCCTTCAACGAGGTCGGCGCGATCTGGGCGCCGCGCTATCGCCAGGCGACGTTCGGTGCCTTCCTGACCAATCAGCCGGAAGCCGGAAAGGCGCTCGATCTCGCTTATGGCGATGTGACGATTGCCTTCGACCAGTTCCTGAAGGAGGCCGGTGACCGGCCGATCATCCTGGCCGGCCATAGCCAGGGCGCGTTCCATCTGAGCCGCTTGCTGCGCGACCGGATCGCCGGCACGCCGCTCGCGAAGCGGATCGTTGCGGCTTACGTCGTCGGCTGGCCGGTGTCCAAGACCGCCGACCTGCCGCGCATGGGCCTGCCCGAATGCCAGGCCACCGAACAATCGGGGTGCATTCTCTCCTGGCTCAGTTTCGCCGAGCCGGCCGATCCCTCGCTGATCTTCGAGACGTTCGATGCGACGGCGGGCCTGACCGGAGCGCCCCGAAAGGACACGGCGATCATCTGCACCAACCCGATCAACGGGACGGCGGGGGCCGCAGCGCCAGCGACGGCCAATCTCGGCACGCTGGTTCCGGCCAAGGATCTGGCCAGCGCCACGCTCGTGCCGGGCCAAGTTCCGGCACGGTGCGAGGGGCGCGGCCTGCTGATGATCGGCACACCACCCGATCTCGGCAACTACGTGCTGCCGGGCAACAACTACCATGTATATGATTACAGCCTGTTCTGGGCGAATGTCCGCGCCGATGCCGCACGGCGAGTTGCTGCGTTCAAGGCACAGGCACAATGATCACCACCGAGCGCGCCATCTTTCGAGAGGCGCTCCCCACCGGGGGCCGGCTGATCGGCCTCGATGTCGGCACCAAGACGATCGGCACCGCGCTGTGCGACGCGGGATGGAGCTTCGCCAGCCCTGCCCTGCTGATCCGCCGCACCAAGTTCCAGAAGGACAAGACCGCGCTTGTCGCGCTGATCGGGGAGCAACAGGTGAAGGGCATCGTCATCGGCCTGCCGCTCAACCTGACGGACGGCAGCGAGAGCCCGCGCAGCCAGTCGAGCCGCGCCTTCGCCCGCAACATGGAAGATATCGGCCTCCCGATCTTCCTTCAGGACGAGCGCTGGTCGACCCAGGCGGTGACGCGCACCCTGATCGAGCAGGACGCCAGCCGCGCGAAGCGGGCGGAGCTGGTCGACAAGATGGCGGCGGCGTACATCCTGCAAGGCGCAATCGACGCGCTGGTGAGCGCCTAGGCTCCCAGGCCCGCCCTTAGCCCATGCCTCGCCGCCAGCGCGCATAACGGGTTGCGAAACGTCACGTCGCGGTCATACTGACAACCATGTCAGCAAACCACCCCGCCAATGGCAGACGCGAATGGCGGCGCGGCTGGCCCATCGTCGCCGGATCCGCCGCGATGTTCGCGACCGGACCGGGGCTCTACCAGAATCTGTCGAGCCTGTTCGTGCCCGGCCTTCAGGACAGTTTCGGCTGGTCGCGCGGCGACATCTCGACCGCGGCCGGTGTGGGACTGCTCGGGGCGCTGGCCGCCCCGTTCGTCGGCCGGCTGGTCGACCGGATCGGGGCGGTACCGATCCTGATCGTATCGGCGCTGATCCTGGGCGGCGCGCACGCCTGGCTGTCGACAATGACAGGTGGCCTGTGGCAGTTCCAGATCGGCGTCGGCCTGCTCGCCCTGTCGGCACCCGGTATCGGCGCACTGGTATTCGGCCAGTTGATCGCACGCCGGTTCGACGTGCACCGCGGGTTCGCGCTCGGCATCGCCACCGCAGGCCTGTCGGTCTCGACCCTGTTGCTGCCGCCGCTGATCGCCTGGGTGATCGCCGGGTCGGGCTGGCGATCAGCCTATCTGGTGCTGGCCGGCATCGCTCTCCTGGCCGGATTGCCGCTCGTCCTGCTGGCGATCCGCGCGACCCGGCTCGAGCCGATCAGCGTCACCGGCGTGCTGGTGCCGGAACGTTCCGGCGTGGCCGCCCGCGCGGCGCGTCGTACCGGGATCTTCTGGCGGCTGGCGCTCTCGATCGCTCTGGTCAACGCGGCGACCATCGGCTTCGTCACGCAGCTCGTGCCCTTCGGCATGGATCGCGGCCTGGGGGCTGGCGGCGCAGCCATGCTGGTCTCCGCCTATGCCCTGTCGCAGGTGGCCGGGCGGCTCGGCATGGGGGCGCTGATGGATCATTTCCCCGCGAGCCGACTGGCCGCGATCGTCAGCCTCGCCTCTGCGGCGGGTTTCGCCGTGCTGTTCAGCGACAGTCCCGGGCTTGCGGTTGCGCTGGCGGCGGTATTCTTTGCCGGCCTGATGAACGGTGCCGAGCAGGATCTGCTACCCTATCTCGTCTCCCGCCTGTTCGGTCTCAGAGCCTATGGCGAGATTTTCGGCAGCCTGTTCATGCTCTCCCTGTTCGGCACCGCCATCGGCGTCGTCGGCTTCGGGCGCCTGCACGATGCGACCGACGGCTATCAGACCGCCCTGCTCGCTTCAGTGATCGCGATGCTCATGGCCGCAGCCCTGCTCGCGTCGCTGCGTTCGACGATGCAGAACGAAACGGCCGAATCAGACGGAGCGCCCGGCCTTGGTCTCCATGCCGAACAAGGCCTGTAGGGTTTACACCGTTCGTTTCGAGCGAAGTCGAGAAACAATGATGGAGCGCCAGGCCAGGTTTCTCGACTTCGCTCGAAACGAACGGGGTGGAGTTCCAACCCGGGCACGCGACGATATCGGCCAGGGTGCTCAGGAGTCGGTCGACCGATCGTTTTTCGACGGATGCAGCCCCTGCACCGGCGCGCCGATCACCCGTCGCCGCTCTTCCTGCGCCCGGCGCAACACCTCGCGCGGCGAGCTGAAATAGGCGCCTGGCGTAGTGCCCATGAATGCCTTGAAGTCGCGGTTGAAGTGCGCCTGATCGTAATAAGCGGGGTCGATAAGCTCGGTCAGTGGCCGATCGAGCGAATCGCGGACGGCACCGAGCGTGCGCAGAAAGCGCTGGCGGCGCAGCAGCCGCTTGGGCGTAAAGCCGAAGACCCGCAGGCACAGGCGGCTGAGCTTGGCCTGCTGCATGCCGAGTTGCTCGGCGAATTCGGCGACATCGCGCGCCGAACCCGAGACGAGCACCTCATGTGCCTTGAGCGCCTGCGGGCTGCGCTTGCCGCCGCTCCTCACCCGCCGGACCAGCGTATCGTCGAGCAGGGCCACGCGCGCCGCATCGTCCTCGCAGGCGCGAAGCGATCGGGCCAGGTCGTCGCCGTTTGCCCCCAGCGCATCGCCCAGCGGCATCACCTTGTTCGCGATCGCACCGGCATTGCCGCCGATCAGCCTGACCCAGCCCAGCGGCGTCAGCCCGACGCCGAGCAGGCCGCCGGCCGGGCTCGAAAATTGTCGGGTGCGGTCGGTCGGGCCGAACAGCGCCGGCGCCATGGCGGGGACCATCGCCCCCGTCTCCAGATCCTGGATGTCCCAGCTACCCCACAGGATGAACCGGATGTTCGCCCATTCCGGATGCAGAAAATCGCACAGCGAGCCGGCCGATTCCACGATGACATAGGCGGTGACCAGATCGCGCAGTTCAGGCGCAGGCAGATGAAACCGCACCTGGGGCACGGGCCAGCCGGGGGCCGCCCTTGGATGATCCATCGTCACTTTCCCCACCCAATCCGCGACCCGGATTTACCATGATCCTACACGGCAAGCACCTGAGGTCGAGGCCATTTCGTGCCAACACGAAACAGCCGATCTGGACCCTGTCGGGGTGGCGGCACGGGCAGTATCGGATATCATCACCGCAGTTTGCCGGGGGGCCTCAACTTATGCCGTCGATCATCGGAATCCCGTCTTTGCGGCCTGTCACCGCCGCTGTCGTGCTCGCCCTACTGAGCGGCTGTGCCACCGGCGGCGCGGGCCGGCCAGACAGCGCCTCGGCGAGCACCCGGTGCGACGCCCAGTCGATCTCTTCCCGCCCGGGACGTATCTGGTGGAAGGATCAGCGCTGGCGCTACGCGACCGATGCGGAAGCGACCACCGCCTATCAGACGATCGCCTCGGGCAATGATCCCTGGCCCAACTGGTTCATCCCGAACGAGACCCAGCTTGCGGTCGGAACGCGTTTCCAGATGGCCATCGCCAAGGGCCAGCCGGAAACCAGCCCGGGCGGCTATGGCACGTTCGACAATATCGAGAGCGTTCGCGACGTGCGCCTCTATCTCGCGGTCCAATATGCCTGGAAACCGGAGGTCGACCGGGTCGTCACCTATGAGGTGATCAAGCCGCTGCCGGTGAAGATCGGCCCGATCGGCCCGCAGGCCGATCCGCACGGTTGCGCCTGGCTGCCCGGCCGCTGGTCGCAACTGCAGATGACGGTGCCCTCGGCAAACCGGATCGAATATCTGAAGGTCCTGGTAGTGCGACCGATCAGGTGAGCGCCGCGGTCAGACGCGCGGATCTTCCCCGTAGCGGTTCCGCCCCTTGTTGCCATCCTGGACGAGTTGGACAACCAGCAACGCGAGCGACGCGAGATAGAGGATGTTATTGAGGAAAAGGAGCCCGAACAGTCCCATATCGGGCTCCCCGGTCGCACCGAACTGGCTGAAGACAACCCGCATCCCCGCCATTCCCGACGCCAGGAAGAAGAGCGGGACCAGCGCCCAATAACCGCCTCTGCCACGATCATGCAGCCGCCGGGTTACGGCCGCTGCCAGCAGGACGACGACGATGACGGCGACCACCAGCACACCGCTGATCAACCCGCTGACATCCGGCATCAGTTCGGGATGATTGCCGTGGATCGAGATTGAATAGCTACCAGGGCCGGTGACGACATCGGCCTGATCGGGATGCTCCGCCGCGAATCTCTGCATCTTCGCCATGGTCGCCGCCATCATCGGTACGAACAACATGCCGCCCGCGACCAGCGAGGCGCCAATGACGACCGCGGCATAGGACCAGAATTGCGATAGCGTGTCGCGCCCGGAGAACCGCAGGATATTGCGCACGCCGCGCCCGACCATTCCCAAAAAACCTGCCATTACCGCCCCCTCGCTGCGTGCCGCACCTCTATGATGCGTCTCCGCCCCGGTCCATTGGCGACTTGTCCACAATCACGATTGCCGGACCGCTTGCGCGCTGCCCCTGCCGCCGTTACCGAACCCCTTTAATGCCAGCATCAGATCATCGCCCCGCGACCCTCATCAAGGGCAGCGCCGTCTTCCCGCACCGGCACCTGACCGGAATCGACGGATTGCAGCCGCACGAGATCATGTTCCTGCTCGACGAGGCGGAACAATGGGTCGATGCGAACCGCAGCCGCGCGAAGAGCGACAAGCGGCTCGAAGGCCTTACCCAGATCAACGCGTTCTTCGAGAACAGCACGCGCACGCTCCTGTCGTTCGAGATCGCGGGCAAGCGCCTCGGTGCGGATGTGGTCAACATGCATGCCGCCCAGTCATCGGTGAAGAAGGGCGAGACGCTGATCGACACCGCGATGACGCTCAACGCGATGCGCGCGGACGTGATCGTCATCCGCCACATGAGTTCGGGCGCGGTGCGGCTGATCGCCGACAAGGTCGACTGTCCGGTGCTCAATGCCGGCGACGGCAGCCATGAACACCCGACCCAGGCGCTGCTCGACGCACTGACCATCCGCCGCCGTCGCGGGTCGGTCGCGGGACAGCGCGTGGTGATCTGCGGCGACGTGCTGCACAGCCGGGTCGCGCGATCGAACATCCTCTCGCTGACCGCGCTCGCCGCCGAGGTCCGCGTCTGCGCGCCCTCCACGCTGATGCCCGCCGCGATCGAGCGCATGGGTGTGACGCCCTTCACCGATTTCGACGCGGCGCTGGACGGCGCCGATGTGGTGATGATGCTGCGCCTTCAGACCGAGCGCATGTCGGGCGGATTCGTCCCCTCCATGCGCGAATATCACATGCGCTACGGCCTCACCCTCGATCGCCTCGCCCGAGCCAGGCCCGACGCGCTGGTGATGCATCCCGGCCCGATGAATCGCGGCGTCGAGATCGATTCGAACGTCGCCGACCATGTCGATCGTTCGGCCATCACCGAGCAGGTCGAAATGGGCGTGGCGGTACGCATGGCCTGTCTCGACGTGCTGACACGACGAGCCCGCAAGGTGGAGGGCTGGGCATGATCCGCGCTTTCTCCAATGCCTCGCTTGCCACGGCGCCGGCGGACGGCACCGCGACGCTGGTGATCGATGCCGAGAAGATCGTCTCGATCGGCCGTGACGCAGCGCCCGAGGGTGTCGACGATGTCGATTGCGGCAAGCTCGGCCGCTCGGTCATGATCGCGCCCGCGATCATCGATCTCGGCGTCTTCGCGGTCGACAAGGCAGCCTGCCGCGCGGGCGGCATCGTGCGGGTTGGGCTGATGCCCGATCAGTCGCCGGTGCTCGACGATCCCGGCATCATCCAGCGTGCCGCCGACATGGGCAAGCCGGACATCTGGGTCCATCCGATCGCCGCCGCGACGCGCGGCCTCGCCGGCACGGACCTGGCCGAGATGGCGATCGCGCGCGATGCGGGCGCCCGCGCCATCGCGACCGGCCGCCGCTGGATCGCCGATTCAGGCGTGATGCGGCGCGTGCTTGCCTATGCGCGCGACTGCGACCTGACCGTCATCACCCATGCCGAGGATGCCGGACTGGTCGGCTCGGCCGTGGCGACCGAGGGCGAGACCGCGACCCGGCTCGGCCTGCCCTCCGCCCCGGCCACCGCCGAGGCGCTGGCGATCGCACGCGACCTGCTGCTCGCCGAGGAAACCGGCGCCCGCCTTCATTTCCGCCAGGTGACGACGGCGGCGGGCTTCGACCTGGTCCGCCGCGCCAAGCAGCGCGGACTGCCGGTGACCTGCGGCATCACGCCGGCGCATCTGTTCCTGTCCGACAATGCGATGAGCGATTTCCGCACCTTTGCGCATCTGTCCCCGGCGCTGCGCAGCGAAAGCGACCGCAAGGCGGCGCTGGCGGCAGTGGCCGACGGGACGATCGATGTGCTCTGCTCGGGCCACGATCCGCGTGGCCCTGAGGAGAAGCGCCTGCCCTTCGCCGATTCCTCGGCGGGCATGGCGGGCGCCGAGACGCTGCTCGCCCTGTCACTCGGCCTGGTGCGCGATCAGGTGATCGGGATCGACACGCTGTTCGCGCTGCTCGCGGCGAATCCAGCGAAGATCCTCGGGCTCGATGCCGGCAAGCTGGCGGCAGGCGCGCCCGCCGACTTCATGCTGCTCGACTGGGAAGCCCCGTGGCAGATCGACACCGATCGTATGGTCGCCAAGGCGGGCAACACGCCGTTCGACAAGCTGCCCGTGCAAGGCAAGGTGCTACGCCTGTTCAAGGGCGGCACCGAGCTTCGCTAGAACGCCCTGCTAAATCCGACCCGTCGGACGCGCTGCTTCGATTCTTCTTTTTGCTTCCCCGGCGAGGCCGGGTTCCGGTTGGGAAGGTCGAGAAAACGGAGCGCGACGACGATCATCATCGTCCCCCAACTGGACCCCGGCCTTTGCCGGCGAGCGTTTAGAAGCCCGCTGGAGTGGCAGCGCGTCGCGCAAAAGGAGACGGCGGGGATTGCTCCCCGCCGCTCAATTTTCCTCTACACCAGCGGCTTTAGCCGCCTGGCAATGCCTCAGCGCGACGCCATCTGGCGGCCGGCCGGACGTGCCCAAAGGGCGACCTGGTCGCCGGCATGGGCGCGGACGAAGCAGGTGCCGCCTTTCGCCTTGTAGCTCTGGCACAGTGCCACCGCCTCATTGCGGGCGAAACCGCCCACCGACAGGCGATAGAAGCTACCGGCGCGGGACGAGATGTTCATGCCCGACGGCGTCTGGCCGACGAAATTGGCGTTGCGGCGGACCGCACGATTCCAGGCGTCCTTGGCGACGGCGGCGTTCTCGAACGCGCCGAGCTGGACGAAATAGCTGCCCTTGCCGGCCGCGCGGGCCATTTCGGGCGCGGCCGTAGCTGGCGCAGCGACCTTGGCAACGGCCACCCGCACCGACGGCTTCGCGGTCGGGTTCGACGGCAGGCGCTGCACGACTTCCTCACGCGGCCCGAACGAGACGCTGGCGAAGGCCGGCCCGGTCGCCGGAGCGACCTCGACCGGTGCGGTCGCGACCGCGGTATCGGCCATAGGCACCGGCGCTGCCTCCGGAGCAGGCGTCGCCATCTGCTGCGCGACCTGCGCCGCATTCTCCGCCTGGCCTGGCATGAAGGCATCGACCGGGGCGAGAACGGCGGCCAGCGCAGCGCCCGACGACGCGTTCAGCGCCAGCGCGACAGGCTGGCCGGGATCACGCACCGGCGTGACGCCGAGCAGCGCGGAAACCTGATCATAGGCTGATTTCGGGCGGGCGAATTCGGCCCATTGCATGATCCGGCTATCGACCTCTGACGGTGCCAGGTCGATGGCGGCCATGGTCTTCGCGTCCTGCCAGCGGCCGGCAAGGGCGAGGCTCAGCGCGAAGTTCTGGCGGGTCTTGGCATCGGCCTGGGGCGTGCGGACGGCGGCATCGAGCAGTTCGACCGCGCTCGCGGGGTCACCGGCCAGCGCGATCGCCAGGCCGCGGTCGCTGACCGGGATGATATCCTTGTGCGCATCGAGAGTCTGGCGGGCCCCGCCCCAGTCGCCCGTGGCGATCTGCGCAAGCGCGAGGTTGAGCGGCAGCTTGCCGTTGGACGGATCGAGCGTCATCGCATCGGCAAAGGCCTGACGCGCCGAGTCGAAGCGGCCTGCGCGCAGATAGCTGTTCGCCAGCAGCACGCGGAAGCTGGTCATCTGCGGACGCAGCCCGACGGCTGCCTCGGCATGGATCACCGCCTGCTCGCCCTTGCCCCTGGCAAGCGCGGCGCGCGCCTTGTCCGCTTCGGCTGCCGCCTTGCGCTCGGCCTTCGATTCGTCTCGCGCACTGGCAAAGGCCATGCCGCCATGCGAGGTGACGCCGGCCAGTGCCCCGCAGGCAACGAGTGCGGTAAGCCCTAGAGTGACGATCGCCCGGGTCTTCATCGAAATTCCCCTATTCGATTCAACGTGTTGCTCTCGGCGGCAACTGGCGCGCCAGCTCTTCCACCTCAGGCAGGGATTGAAGGAAAGTGTCGAGCGCCTGGGTCACCAGGACCTGGGCGGAACAATTGTGCAGCGCACTCGCCAGGCGAAGACGCAGATGGCGGTCCTGATCGAGCCGAAGCGTGAAGGCGACCTTGCCGCGCTTCGCCATCGCCTCGCGCCCGATCCCCGCGGCAGTGGCCGGCGAGACCGTGGCGACGGGGGCGGTCAAGGCATGGACGACGGGCGCCGGCTTGAACACGGGTTCGGGGTCGGTCGGAGCCAGAGGCTCTGACTCGTAAGCCTCGGGCTCATAAGCCTCGGGCTCCCGGGCCTCTTCCGGCTCATGGGCCGGTTCGGCATCATAGGAGCCTTCGAGCTGAATCGCGCGCGACTTGAGCAACGGCTGCGGCGATTCGAATTCCTCCTGCAGCGCCTCGCGCTGGCGAAGCACCGGCGGAACGGCGGCGGGCGGCGCATAGACCGGCTCGGCACCATGGCCTTCCGGATGGCCCATATCGTTCCAACCGAGATCGTCCTGCGTCCCGGTGAAGGAACCGAAGCCGCCAAAGCCCTGGGGGCGCATGGCGGGGCGGGCCTGTCCCTTGCGGGCAAGCAGTGTCGAGGAGAGCGACGCGAGCGGCTTTGGCTGTCCGGACATCGTCATCGGATCACCCCACCACGCGGCGGCCGAAGCCACCTGCTACGGGGCGCTGCGCGGCATAGCCATTGGAGGTTGCCGGTGCGGCAAAGACGGTGCGGCGGAAATTCTTCTCGAGGCGGTCGGAGATATAGGTCCAGAGCTGCTGGATCTCCTGGCTCGACCGGCCCTTGACGTCGACTTCCATGACGGTGCGGCCGTCGATCATCGAGGCGGCGAAATCAGTGCGGTGATGAACGGTGATCGGAGCGACGGTGCCGTGCTGCGACAGCGCGACCGCCGCTTCGGAAGTGATCTTGGCCTTGGGCGTTGCGCCGTTGACCACGAACAGCAGCGGCTTGCCGGCGCGTTCGCACAGATCGACGGTGGCGCCGACGGCGCGCAGGTCGTGCGGAGACGGTCGGGTCGGGATGACGATCAGCTCGGCCACCGCGATCACGCTCTGGATCGCCATGGTAATGGCCGGCGGCGTATCGATCATCGCCAGGCGGAAGCCCTGCTGACGCAGCACCTCCAGATCGGCGGCGAGCCGGGCGACCGTGGTCTGGGCAAAGGCGGGATATTCGCTGTGCCGTTCGTTCCACCAATCCGATAGCGACCCCTGGGGATCGATATCGATCAGCACGACCGGACCGGCCCCGGCGAGCTGAGCCTGGACGGCCAGATGCCCTGACAAGGTCGTCTTGCCGGATCCGCCTTTTTGCGATGCCATCGCGAGAACGCGCATGTGCCCCTTCAACTCCCGCTATTCGAGGCGGTTGAATGCCATGCGACACGTCAAGAAGCGGTTAACGAGACGGAGACGCGGCAAGGTTCCGTCCCCAAACGGTATTTCGTCCCTAACGAAATCTTTGCCAAATCCCCGTTAGAGGGCATTATCACCCCCAAATATTATCACCCCAAGTAGCGTAGCGGGGATGGGAGACATCATGCGCAAGGCATTTCGGCCGGCGGCTCTTGGCCTTGCCGGTATCTTCATGGCGATCACGGCACCGGCATGGGCCGACGTCAAGGCGGGCGTGGACGCCTGGGGTCGCGGCGAATATCGCAAGGCAGTCGACGAGTGGCGTCCCGCGGCGGTCGCGGGCGACGCCGATGCCCAGTTCAACCTCGCCCAGGCCTATAAGCTCGGGCGCGGCGTGCCGGTCGACATGGCGATGGCGGAAAGCTGGTATCGCAAGGCGGCGCTTCAGGGGCAGATCGAGGCCGAGGCCAATTACGGCCTGATGCTGTTCCAGAACAACAAGCGCAGCGACGCCCTGCCCTGGCTCGAAAAGTCGGTCGCACGCGGCGAGCCCCGCTCGCAGCTCGTGCTCGGCACCATGCTCTATAATGGCGACGGCGCCGCGCGCGACTGGCCTCGCGCCTATGCGCTGCTCGTCCGCGCCGCCGCGCAGGGCCAGCCCCGCGCGTCCGAAGTGCAGGCGCAGATGGACCAGTATATCCCGGCCAATGATCGCCAGAAGGGCCTCACCCTTGCGCGCCAATATGAGGCGGAGGCGAAGCGGCCGGTCCTGCCGCCCGAGATCACCGGCCAGGGCAATCAGGTCGCCATGAAGGGCACCGATCTGCCGCCGTCTTCCTACGACCAGAATCGTGGCGCTCAGCCGAATGTCGGTGCCACGCCGTCCTTCACCCCGCCCGCCCCGACGGTCGGCCGGGTTCCAACCCGGCGCACGCCGCCGCCTCAGACGGTAGCGGCACAGCCTGAGCCGGCGCGCGAGCGCACCCCGGTCGCCGGCCGCGGCTGGCGCCTGCAGTTCGGCGCCTTCCGCGACGAAGGCAATGCGACGACGCTGTGGAACAAGCTGAAGGGCCAGGTCGGCGCGCTACGCGGGCTACAGCCCTTCCTGGTCCGGACCGGCACGCTGACCAAGCTCCAGGCCGGCCCCGTCGCCTCCTCCGCCGAGGCGGCGCGGATGTGCGCGGCGGTCAGGCCGACCAAGACACCCTGCGTTCCGATCGCGCCGTGAGGCCGCCGATCGGGCCAGCTTTAGGCTGAAGCATGAACGCCGACGATCAAGCCGTCGGCGATCCACTGGCCGAGCAGCGCGCCGGCCCGGGCGATCCCATCGCCGTCTCCCCAAGAGGCGACCATGTGTTCGCACAGCACCGCGAAGGGCATGCCGCCACGCGCCCATGAGAGGGCCTGGTGCTCAACCTGATCGATCGCGCGGAACCGCGAGACCTGATCGTGTCGCCAGACGAGGATCGCGCCTGGTTCGGCAAGCAACTCGGCCGGTGGTGGCACCTCGCCTTCCGTGAGCGCCGACCAGAGCGCCGGGGCGTTGCTGGTCAACGCACCCAGATCGAGCGTCGGCGTGAAGGCGAGCACGGCGCAGTCCCAGTCGATATCGGTCAGGTCGGCGGTCGACAGCGCCGGGGCGTCGGGCGCGACAAAGGCCTCACCGAGCGCGCCTTCAATCCAGGCGAGCTCGGCCACTTCCGGGTCGTCGGGATAGAGCAGGGAAAGCGTCGCCAGGAAATCGCGGGGATAAGCGTCGAGCGTCCAGCTGCTCGGCGGCACCCGGTCGATATGGAGAGCGGACGCCCGGTCGAATGCCTCGTCCCCGATCCAGTCGCGCGTGCGGGCGAAGCTTTCGGCCAGGYAGGCGACGAGCTGCGCGCGGTAATTGTTCAGATGGACCCGCAGGCCCGGCACGACGCCATCGCCGAGCCGCATGGCCGCCGGCCGGTCCTCAGCGACCAGCCAGGCGCGCATGTCGCGTTGCAGGGCGAGCAGGCTCATGCCGCGGCCTGCAGCGCCCGGTCGCCGATGCGGCGCGCGATCGCCAGCTCGGCGAGCAGATCGGCGAGCGGGGGAATGGCATCGTCGCGCTCGATCATCGCCGCCACCGGCCCGAGCCGCGGCAGGACATGGGCGTAGAGATCCCAGACCGAGACGGGCACCGGCTGGTCATGGGTGTCGATCAGCAGCTCGGTGCCCTGGCTATGACCGGCGAGATGGATCTGGCACACCCGCTCAGCGGGAATGCCGTCGAGATAGGCGATCGGATCGAAGCCATGATTGGTCGCGCTGACGAAGACGTTGTTGACGTCGAGCAACAGCCCGCAACCCGTCCGCTGGCAGAGCGCGCCCAGGAATTCCCACTCGGTCATGTCGGCATCGGGGAAGTCGATATAGGTAGACGGGTTCTCGATCAGCATCGCCCTGCCCAGCATTTCCTGCGCGCGGGAGACATTGGCGACGACCAGATCGAGCGCTTCGCGCGTATAGGGCAAGGGCAGCAGGTCGTGGGAATTGAAGCCATCGATCCGCGACCAGCTCAGATGATCCGAGACGAACAGCGGCTCGATCTCGTCCACCAGCTGCCGCAACCGCGCGAGATACGCGCCATCAAGGCCGTCCGCCGATCCGATCGACATCGAGACGCCGTGCAGCGCGACGGGATAGCGCGCACGCACCTCACGCAGAATCTGGCGCGGCCTGCCGCCGGAGACCATGAAATTCTCCGAGATCACCTCGACGAAATCCACGCCGACGCGGTGTTCGAGGAAGTCCGCATAATGTGGCTTGCGCAGGCCCAGGCCGTGGCCAGAGAAATGGGGGATCATTGAAACGCCTCTCCCATGATCGACGCGAATCCCGCCCTTTTTTCTTCCCCGGCACAGGCCGGGGCCCGGTTGGGGAACAGAAGGCAACGAGCGCTTCGTGTCATCACAAAAGCCTTTCCATCTGGACCCCGGCCTTCGCCGGGGAGGGAATATCGGGGAAATGCGGCCCGGCGATGCGACACACCGCCGGGCCGGGTCGCGATCAGTTGGGCGCGGTCAGGCTGCCGCCCGCAGCGGTGCACTGCTTGGCGGAGACTTCCTTGAAGCCCATGCCCTTACAGTCATTCTGCCCCCTGCAGTCGTTCTTCGCCGTCTTGCAGTCGGACGTGCCCTTGCAGGTGTTGATGCCGTAGCAATGGATCTTCGCGGCGCCTGCCTTCGCGGCGGTGGCGGCGGTCGGGGCTGCGGCGCTGATGGCGACGACGGCAGCGGCGGCGGCAAGGCTCATGCTGGTGCGAACGATGGTCATGTTGGTCTCCGGTGAAAGGAATTGCCTATTGGCCTCCCTCATTCGACCCGGCTCGGCGCCGGGTTACAGCGACCGGAAATTTACCAGCGCAGCAGCCGTGGCCCGAGCAGCGCGCCGATCGCGGTGGCGAGCAGGATGCCGAGCGAATACCAGGTCAGCACGAAGATCGCCGACACCTCCGGGCAGTGCAGGCAATAGACGGTCGCGGCGAACGCCCCCGCCGACAGCCCCGCCGCGGCACCGGCCGCGCGCAGCCGGGTCGGCGCCAGGCGGCGGAACGACCAGAGCAGCCCGATGAAGATCGGCATCGCCAGCGCCACCACACGCCACGGGCATTGCATCCAGCTATAGCTCAGCCACATCTTCAGCCAGTCGCCGGTCGGCGTCCTGATCAGCTCCGTCGCACCGACGCCGGCGAGCAGCAGGGCCGGAATCACGATCAGCCACAGGCCGCGAAGCCGCAGCGTGTCGGGCCGGGCGAGCTGGATCGTCATCGCGAGCGCCGCGATCGACAGGGAAATGGTGTAGCCCCATTTCATCCAGAACGAGAAACCGTGCATCGCGGTGTGGAGGTCGGGCCGTACGCCCATCCCCGCCACGACGAGCACGATCGATACGAGCACGCCGCCGCCCAGCCCGAGCAGGATGCGCCGGCCGACCGCACCACGCCGCACCGGCGCGACGTTGCTGGACAGGGAATTGATGAGGTCGTCGGTGTTCATCGCCGGCCTCCCTGGATACGCGACATCAATGTCTTGAGCCCGCGATGGACCGACACCTTCACATCGGATTCGCCGATGCCATCGGCCTCGGCCGCCTCGGCGATGCTGAGCCCGTCGAGCCGGGTCGCGCGGATCATCCGCGCCTGCTTGGCCGGCAGCGTCTCGAGCAGGTCGGCGACATCCATGCGGGCGCTCGACGCATCCTCGAACCCTTCCGCGACCAAGATGTCCTCCAGCCCCTCGATCGGCTGGAACCGGCGACGGCGGCGGAAATGGTCGATCATCTTGTACCGGGCGATGGCGAACAGCCAGGCGGTGAAGGCGCGGTCGCGATCATAGGTGGCGCGGCGCGTATGCACCGCAATCAGCGTTTCCTGCACCAAATCCTCGATATCGTCGTCGCGGTCGCCGGAACGGCGCCGGTAGAAGCCACGCAGCAGGGGCACGAGCAGGCGCAATAATGCCGCGTGATCGCCGGCATCGCCGTCGAGCCCGCTGATCATCAATCCACGCAACTCCGCCTCGCTTGCCCGCATTTGCGCTCCCTCGGGAAGAATTCGCGGCAACCACGCCATTGGTTACAGCATCGCCGCCGGCCTGCCGAAAAAATCTTCTATGGCGAAAATCTGTAACCGCCCGGGCGTCGTCGCCGAACTGGCTGAGTGACCCGGGCATTCCAGCCTCCTCTACCCGGGCACCGCGCGGTGCCGCCCTCCCCCGGCGGTACCGCGCGCCCCGAGGCCATCCCAATCGAAGGAAATCATGATGCGTTCGACCAACGCCACCCTTGCCGCCACACTTGCCCTCGCCGTGACCGGGGCGACCCTCGCCGCCCCCTCCTCGGCCCAGACCAAGCCGGCGATGGAAAAATGCTATGGCGTCGCGCTCGCCGGCAAGAACGACTGCAAGGCCGGTGCCGGCACGAGTTGCGCCGGTACGTCCAAGGCCAATTACCAGGGCGATGCGTGGAAGCTGGTCAAGGCCGGCACCTGCACCTCGATCAAGACTCCCAAGGGCACCGGCTCGCTGACCCCAAAGGCCTGATCGGCTCTTTTCGGGGCGCGTCCCGGGTCGCGCCCCGCCCGATCCCGAATGGAGCATGCCATGATCCCCCTCGTCCAATCGTACCTGCGCACCGTCAGGCGCGCTTCGGCACTGGTGCCCGATGCCCTGCTGCTGCTCATCGGGCGGCTCGGCATCGCCTCGATCTTCTTCCTGTCGGGCAGGACCAAGGTGGAGGGCCTGCTGACCGTCACCGACAGCACCTATGAGCTGTTTCGCACAGACTATGCCCTGCCGCTGATTCCACCCGAGATCGCCGCGGTGGCCGCGACGGTGTCGGAGCATCTCTTCTCGATCCTGCTCGTGCTCGGGCTGGCGACCCGCTTCTCAGCACTTGCCCTGTTTCTGATGACGCTGACCATCGAGGTCTTCGTCTATCCCGACGCCTGGCCGACCCATCTGAGCTGGGTCGCGATCCTGTTGCCGCTGATGGGGCGGGGCGGCGGCGCCTGGTCGCTCGATCGCTTGCTGGCACGCAGCTTGGCGCCGGAGGTCGAGCGCTGAGCGGCCGCACTCGTCCCTCCCGGGCGGATCGTCACTAATGGCCCAGCAATTAAAGACCCTGACGGCAGATCAGGCAGCCCAGTCCTTCCGGGCGATCCCCTGCGCATACAGCAACGCCGTCAGGTCGTTGTGATCGATCCGCGCCGCTGCCGCTGCGGCGACGATCGGCTTGGCGTGATAGGCGACACCGAGCCCGGCGCGCTTGATCATCGCGAGATCATTGGCGCCGTCGCCCACCGCCAGCGTCGCCTCCGGTGACAGGCCAAGCTCGGCCGTGGCCTCCACCAGGGTGCATTCCTTGGTGTCCGATCCGACGACCGGCTTCACCACCAGCCCCGACAGCGATCCGTCGACGATCTCGAGCCGGTTGGCGATGGCGCGGTCGAAGCCGATCATCTCCGCGACCGGCTCGGCAAAGCGGGTGAAACCGCCCGACACGAGGATGGCCTTCGCGCCGCGTGCCTTCATCGTGCGGACCAGCGATACGGCGCCGGGCATGATCTTCACCCGTTCGGCCAGGCAGGTCGCGATGACGCCCTCGTCCAATCCCTTGAGCAGCGCGACACGCGCATCGAGCGCCGATTCGAAATCGAGCTCGCCGCGCATTGCCGCCTCGGTGACAGCGGCGATCTGCGGCTTGATCCCGGCATAATCGGCCAGTTCGTCGATGCATTCGACGGTGATCATCGTCGAATCCATGTCGGCGACCAGCAACTGCTTGGCCCGCCCTTCGGCGATCTGCACGACGACATCGACACCTGGGAAAGCGCCGTCGAGCGCGGTCCGCGCCGCCTGGAGATCAAGACCGAACATGATGTCGGCGGCAAAGCCCTCATCGAGCCAGGCGTGCGCCGCCGGCAGGCAACCCGCCTGGTCGAGCAGATCCCGGGCGGCCGAAATATCGCCCCCGCTGAGATTTCCCGCTGCTATCAGCGTTGCGATGAACATCACGTCTCCCTTGCCGCGAGCCCTGCCGCGCGTGGCGCTCATTGCAGGGCCGACCGCCAGCGGCAAGTCCGCGCTCGCCATGGCGATCGCGGAAAAACATCGCGGCGTGGTGATCAACGCCGATTCAGCGCAAGTCTATGCCGATCTGCGCATCCTGTCGGCGCGCCCGAGCCGTGAGGAGGAGGCACGTGTACCGCACCGCCTGTTCGGCCATGTCGACGGCGCCGACATCTATTCTGCCGCGCGCTGGGCGACCGAAGCCCGCGCCGAAATCGCCTCCGCGCATCAGGCCGGTCTCCTGCCGGTGCTCGCCGGCGGCACCGGCCTGTACATGCGCACCCTGCTCGACGGCATTGCGCCCGTACCGCCGATCGATCCCGCGATCCGCGAAGAGGTTCGCGCACTGCCGGTAGCCGATGCCTATCGACAGCTCGGCGAGCTCGACCCGCCCGCCGCTGCCCGGCTCGCGCCCGCAGACACGACCCGCGTCGCCCGCGCGCTTGAGGTCGTCCGTTCCACCGGCAAGACCCTCGCGACGTGGCAGCAGGCAAAGGTCGGCGGGATCGGCCATCAGATCGACCTGATGGCGATGGTCATGCTGCCCGATCGCGAGTGGCTGCTCGCCCGCTGTGACGCGCGGCTCGCGGCGATGTTCGCCGGCGGCGGGATCGAGGAAGCGCGGGCAGTCCTCGCCCGCACCGATATCCTGCCCACCGCGCCGGTCCGCCTCGCCATCGGCGTGCCGGAGATCGGGGCGATGCTCGCCGGCACCATGGGGCAGCCAGAGGCACTTGCCGCGGCGCAATTGGCGACCCGCCAATATGCCAAACGACAATTTACGTGGTTTCGGAACCAACCTCCCGCTATGTGGCGGCGCAGCACGGAGACAGAAACATGCGCCCTGCTGCACGATTTTGAAACTAGATTCCTTCAAGGCGCTTGACGAACAAATTATCGATCTTTAACGGCGCCATTCGCGAAGCAATATTGCGTCGTGGCAGCGTCCAATGTGTAGGAAAGAATATGACGACCGAGAAGAGCGGAGCCGATATCCTCGTCGAGGCGCTGTGCGATCTCGGGGTGGAAGTCGTGTTCGGCTATCCGGGCGGTGCCGTCCTGCCGATCTACGACGCGCTGTTCCGCAGCAAGCGGATCAAGCACATCCTGGTGCGCCACGAGCAGGCCGCGACACACGCAGCGGAGGGCTATGCCCGGTCGACCGGCAAGCCCGGCGTCGTGCTCGTCACCTCGGGTCCTGGCGCGACCAACGCAGTCACCGGCATCACCGACGCGCTGATGGATTCGATCCCGATGGTCGTCATCACCGGCCAGGTGCCGACTGCGCTGATCGGCACGGACGCGTTCCAGGAGGCCGATACCGTCGGCATCACGCGTCACTGCTCCAAGCATAATTATCTGGTGAAGGATCCGGCACGCCTCGGCGACGTCATCCATGAGGCGTTCCACATCGCCACCTCGGGCCGCCCCGGCCCTGTCGTGGTGGACATCCCCAAGGACGTCCAGGTCGCCAGCGCGCGCTACGTCAAGCCGGGCCCGATCAAGCACAAGACCTATCGCCCGCAGGTGAAGGCCGACCAGTCGCTGATCGAGCAGGCGGTCGACATGCTCGCGGCTGCGGAACGGCCGATCCTCTACACCGGCGGCGGCATCATCAACTCGGGCCCTGCGGCGAGCCAGCTGCTGCGGGAGCTCGCGCGGATCACCGGTGCCCCGGTCACGTCGACCCTGATGGGCCTCGGCGCCTTCCCCGCAGCATCCGACCAGTGGCTGGGCATGCTTGGCATGCACGGGACCTACGAAGCGAACTGGGCGATGAACCAGGCCGACCTGATCCTCTGCCTCGGCGCGCGCTTCGATGATCGCGTGACGGGTCGGCTCGACGCGTTCAGCCCGAACAGCCGCAAGATCCATGTCGATATCGACCTGTCGTCGGTGAACAAGAATGTTCGCGTGGATCTGCCGATCATCGCCGATGTCGGCCACGCGCTCGAGGACATGGTCCGGGTCTACAAGGCGCGCCGCCATCCCAAGCCCGATCTGTCGGACTGGTGGCGCCGTATCGCCGGCTGGCGCGCGGTGAAGAGCCTCGATTTCGTCGACAGCGCCTCCGAGATCATGCCGCAGCGCGCGATCAAGGCGCTGTGGGAGGCGACGCACAAGAAGTCGCCGATCATCAGCACCGAGGTCGGCCAGCATCAGATGTGGGCCGCACAGCATTTCGATTTCGAGGCGCCCAACAAGTGGCTCACCTCGGGCGGCCTCGGCACCATGGGCTACGGCCTGCCCGCCGCGATCGGCGCGCAACTCGGCAATCCCAATGCGCTGGTCATCGATATCGCTGGCGAAGCCTCGATCCAGATGAACATCCAGGAACTTGGCACGGCCACGCAATACCGCCTGCCGGTCAAGGTGTTCATTCTCAACAACGAATATATGGGCATGGTCCGCCAGTGGCAGGAACTGACCTATTCGAGCCGTTATTCGGAGAGCTACAGCGATTCCCTGCCGGACTTCGTTAAGCTCGCCGAAGCCTATGGCTGGAAGGGCATCCGCATCGAGCATCCCGACCAGCTGGAGGCCGGCATCGCCGAGATGCTTGCCCATGACGGGCCGGTGATGGTGGATTGCATGGTGGCGAAGCTCGCCAACTGCTTCCCGATGATCCCGAGCGGAGCGGCCCATACCGACATGATTCTCCAGGCGGCCGAAGTCTCGGGCGAGATGGACGACGAGGCGAAGGCACTGGTCTGATGAAGACGAACACAGCAAATCTCCCCTCCCGCTTGCGGGAGGGGTCGGGGGAGGGCCTGTCCCCAATCAGAAACTCGGCTGGGGGCACACGCCCTCCCCTAGCCCCTCCCGCAAGCGGGAGGGGGATTTAAGATGCATATCAAGGAAGAAACCGCGAAGCGCCACACGCTGGCGATCATGGTCGACAACGAGCCGGGCATCCTTGCCCGGATCGCCGGCCTGTTCACCGCGCGCGGCTATAATATCGAAAGCCTGACGGTGTCCGACGTGACCTCCGACAAGGCGGTCAGCCGGATCACCATCGTCACCTCGGCGTCCGACCATGTGATGGAGCAGATCCTCGCCCAGCTCGACCGGTTGATCCCGGTGCATTCGGTGACCGATCTCACCGCACTCGGGCCGCATGTCGAACGCGAGCTGGCGCTGGTAAAGGTCCGTGGCACCGGCGATCACCGGATCGAGGCGTTGCGCCTGGCAGATGTCTACCGCGCCCGCGTCGTCGATGCGACCACGTCGAGCTTCGTGTTCGAGGTGACCGGCGGGCCGGAGAAGATCGACACCTTCATCACGCTGATGCGCGAAGTAGGGCTGATCGAAGTCGCCCGCACCGGCATCGTCGCCATCGCGCGGGGAAAAGAAGCGGCCTGAGCCACCAATGTTTCGTCACCCCGGACGTGTTCCGGGGTCCATCCATCCACAGGCGAGGTCATCGCCGGTTGCACGATGGATGCCGGAACAAGTCCGGCATGACGGCGGATTTTTTTGAAATAAAGGAGCCTAATCAATGCGTGTCTATTACGATCGCGACGCCGATCTGAACCTCATCACCAACAAGAAGATCGCGATCGTCGGCTATGGCAGCCAGGGCCATGCCCATGCCCAGAACCTGCGCGATTCCGGCGTGAAGGAGATCGCGATCGCGCTCCGCCCCGGTTCGGCCACCGCGAAGAAGGCCGAAGGCGCCGGCTTCAAGGTGATGACCAATGCCGAGGCAGCCGCCTGGGCCGACATCACCATGATCCTCGCACCCGACGAGCATCAGGCGGCGATCTATGCGGACGATCTCCACGCCAACCTCAAGCAGGGTTCGGCGATCGCCTTCGCACACGGCCTGAACGTGCATTTCGCGCTGATCGAGCCGCGCGAGGATCTCGACGTGATCATGATCGCGCCCAAGGGCCCGGGTCACACGGTGCGCAGCGAATATGTCCGCGGCGGCGGCGTGCCCTGCCTGATCGCGATCGACAAGGACGTCAGCGGCAACGCGCACGACATCGCGCTCGCCTATGCCTCGGGCGTCGGCGGCGGTCGTTCGGGCATCATCGAGACCAATTTCCGCGAGGAATGCGAGACCGACCTGTTCGGCGAGCAGGCCGTGCTGTGCGGCGGCCTCACCCACCTGATCCAGGCGGGGTTCGAGACGCTGGTCGAGGCCGGCTACGCCCCGGAAATGGCCTATTTCGAGTGCCTTCACGAGGTGAAGCTGATCGTCGACCTGATGTATGAGGGCGGCATCGCCAATATGCGCTATTCGATCTCGAACACCGCGGAATATGGCGACATCACCACCGGCCCGCGCATCATCACCGACGAGACCAAGGCCGAGATGAAGCGCGTGCTCGCCGACATCCAGGGCGGCCGTTTCGTCAAGAACTTCGTGCTCGACAACCGCGCCGGCCAGCCCGAGCTGAAGGCAGCGCGCAAGGCCGCCGCCGCCCACCCGATCGAAAAGGTCGGCGCCGAGCTGCGCGCGATGATGCCCTGGATCGGCGCGAACAAGCTGGTGGACAAGGACAAGAACTGATCCGCGACGCGATCCGTCAAGGGCATTTCGAGCTACGCCCGGCCAACGGATCGTTTCCGCTTCGGCGCTTGCATTCACGAGGGGCCGCGTCATCTTGGCGCGGCCCCTTTTTTCCGTATCGGAGATCCATATGCGTATCGCTATCGTAGCCGTTCTGGCCCTGGCGACTGCCCCGCTGCTCGCCCAGACACCGCCTGCCGGCCCTCCCGGCACGCCCGACGCGACGAAGGTCGTCTCCGGCACCTATCAGGTCGAGCCGCGCCACAGCCAGATCTTGTTCACGGTGAACCACCTGGGCTTCACCGAATATACCGGTCAGTTCACCCAGCCGACCGGCACGCTGGTGGTCGACACCGCCAATCCGGGCAATTCCAAGGTCGATGTCACCATCCCGATCGACAAGGTGCTGACCACGGTGCCTCAACTCGACGCGCATCTGAAGACGCCCGATTTCTTCGACGCCACGAAGTTCCCGACCGCCAAGTTCGTCTCGACCAAGGTGACGATCAGCGGCACGACGGCCACCATCGCCGGCGACCTGACCCTGAAGGACGTGACCAAGCCGGTCGTACTCACCGCGCGCTTCGTCGGCGCTGGCAATGCGGCCCAGGGCGCGAAGAAGCTCAATTTCGGCTTCGCCGCGACCACCAGCATCAAGCGCAGCGACTTCGGTATCAATTACTCCCTCCCCGGCGTCTCCGACAAGGTTGACCTGACCATCAACGCTGGGTTCGTCGCACCGTGAGCGAGCCCGCGCCGTCAGGGAACGAGGAAGGCCGGCCTGGCATCGGCCGCGTCGAGGCGTTCTCGGACGGCGTGGTCGCCATCATCGTGACGATCATGGTGCTGGAGCTCCATCCCCCGATCTCCGAGGGGATGGACAAGCTCTGGACGCTCTGGCCAGTCTTTCTCGCCTATATCCTGAGCTACGCCTATGTCGCGATCTACTGGGTCAACCACCACCGGCTGTTCACCCATGCGACCCGTGTCACCAACAGCCTGATCTGGTCGAACATGCTGCTGCTGTTCGCTCTGTCGCTGGTCCCCTTCTCGACCTCGTATCTCGGCGAGCATCACTTCAACCTCGAATCGACATTGCTCTACCTCGCGACGATGCTGTTGCCGTCGGCTGCCTATATGTGGCTCCAGGCGACGATCCGGCGGACGGGCAAGCGGGGCCCGGCTGCCGAAACCTATTACCGGGAATATGCGCGAAAAGGCCTGTTCGCCGGGCTGCTGTACCTTGTCGGCATTCCCCTGTCCTTCCTCTCGCCCTGGCTCGGCATCGCCTGCGCCGCCCTGGTCGCGGTCCTGTGGTTCCTGCCCGAGGGTCCTTTGGACAGGTTGTTCGAAGGACGGGCTGGACATGAGGCGCGGTGACACGGTAACGCGGTTTCACATGACGCTGGCTCTACGCCTTTCGCTGCTTCGACTTACGCGCCCTTAGGCGTGACCTTCGACGTGCGCCCATCGCGGCGCGCGCGACCCGCCTAAGGGCCTTATCCAACCCAAATGACGACCGCGAGCAGCGAGGACCAAACCATGTTGCGTGATCCTTCGACCAAATACCGCCCCTTCCCGCAGATCGACCTGCCCAATCGCGAATGGCCGTCGCGAACCATCGTGACGCCGCCGCGCTGGCTCTCGACCGATCTGCGCGACGGCAACCAGGCGCTGATCGATCCGATGGACGGCGAGAAGAAGACCCGCTTCTTCGACCTGATCTGCAAGGTCGGCATCAAGGAGATCGAAGTCGGCTTCCCCTCGGCCGGTGCGACCGAGTTCGATTTCATCTCGGGCCTGGTCAAGACCGGCCGCATTCCGGACGATGTGACGATCCAGGTGCTTACCCAGTCCCGCCGCGACCTGATCGAAACCAGCTTCGAATCCTTGCGTGGCGCGCCAAAGGCGATCGTCCACCTCTACAACGCGGTCAGCCCGGCCTGGCGCAAGATCGTGTTCGGCATGAGCCGCGACGAAGTCCGCCAGATCGCGGTCGACGGCGCGAAGGTCCTGCGCGACTGCGCGGCGGCGCAACCCGGTACCGATTGGCATTTCGAATATTCGCCGGAGACCTTCTCCACCGCCGAACTCGATTTCTCGGTCGAGGTCTGCGAGGCGGTGATGGAGATACTCCGCCCCACCCCCGATCATCCGCTGATCCTGAACCTGCCCGCGACGGTCGAGTGTGCCACGCCCAACATCTATGCCGACCAGATCGAATGGTTCGGCAAGAATATCCGCAACCGCGACAGCGTGGTGATCAGCCTCCACCCGCACAATGATCGCGGCACCGGTGTCGCGGCGGCGGAACTCGGCCTGATGGCCGGTGCCGACCGCGTCGAGGGCTGCCTGCTGGGCAATGGCGAGCGCACCGGCAATTGCGACCTGGTGACCGTCGCGCTCAACATGTACACGCAGGGCATCGATCCGAAGCTCGACTTCTCGGACATCGACGAGATCATCAACACCGTCACCTATTGCAACCAGCTGCCCGTGCATCCGCGTCATCCCTATGCCGGCGAGCTGGTGTTCACGGCGTTCTCCGGCTCGCATCAGGACGCGATCAAGAAGGGCTTCACCGCCCAGGCCGAACGCAACGACGATTTCTGGGAAGTCCCTTATCTGCCGATCGACCCGGCCGATCTCGGCCGCAGCTACGAGGCGGTGATCCGCGTCAACTCGCAGTCGGGCAAGGGTGGTGTCGCCTGGGTGATCGAGCAGGACAAGGGGCTCAAGCTGCCCAAGCGTCTCCAGGCCGATCTCAGCCGCCACGTCCAGGCGATGGCCGACGAGACCAGCCGCGAGCTGAACGCCGAGGATATCTGGAACGCGTTCCAGAAAGCCTATCTGGCCAAGCCTTCGGACCGCTTCACGCTGCTCGACTATCATGAGAGCGGCGCGGCAGGTGACCGTCTGTTCGTCGGCCGGGTCGCGATCGGGGGCGAGGAGCGCTCGATTTCGGGCCGCGGCAACGGCCTGATCTCCGGCATCATCGCCGCGCTCAGCGAGACGACAGGCCCGCAGCTCGACGTGGTCGATTACAGCGAGCACGCCATCGGCCATGGCGCGGACGCGCAGGCGGCGGCCTATGTCGAATGCCGGGCTGCCGACGGGCGGACTGTATTCGGTGTCGGCATCGATGCGGATATCGCAACCGCCTCGGTCCGGGCGGTGCTCAGCGCGGCCAACGCCGCATAGCCGCTTTCTCCTCCCCATCGTCGATGGGGAGGAAAGCCATCGTCTCAGAGCACCTCGAACAGGCTGTAGACCGGCCCCGTCGAAAGGCGATGTCCGGTGCCGATCGCCAGGATGCGATTGAGCCAGTCGTAACGCGGATCGGATGTGGTGAAGCGCGCGCTTGTCCGGAAATAATAGCTGGCAGGATCAACCGCCTCGCCCTTCGCGACCCGCGCCATGACCTCGGGCGGGCCGTGGCGGATGCCGGCATAGGTCATGCCGATCACCCCGCCGTCGTCGGTCTGGAGCAGGAGGCGAACATCCAGCGTGGTCGTCCCGTCGCCGCGCACCGTCTGCCAGTCGCTGCCTCCGTCGAGCACGCCCCCGCAGAGCCGCTCGCCTTCGAACACACCGCTCGGCACGGCGGCAACGCGCTGCGTTGGGCCTTCAGGCCCGCCGACAGCGTGGATCGCGCCTACGTTCAGGCGCATCACGAAAAGCGGCCGGGTTCGCACCGACAGCAATGCTTCGGGAAGGTCGTCGCTGAGCTTCGTCATATAATCTCCCTGTCCCGCACGATCTCGCACCCGACGGCGGCGTCCGGATAGATATCGGGCTTCATTGACCGCACCGTGACGCGTGCGACCCGCCGGTCCCTCAGGCACAGCGCGGCGATCGCTTCGCACAGCGTCTCCTGCAAATGAAAGTGCCGCCCGGCGACGAGCGCCCGGATGTCGTTCCGGACGAAGTCATAGTCGAGCACTTCGTCGATCCGGTCGTCGGAAGGCGGTGCCGGATAGTCCACCTCCATGCGCACGGTGACGATCACGCGCTGCGGCGCCGCCAGTTCCTCGGCATGGATGCCGAGGCCCATGACGAGCTCGAGCCCGTCGAGGATCGTGGTGAAACGAACACCCTCAGCCATGAGCCGCCCGGCCTGCCCGGCGCGTCTCGAACATCACATCGCTGTCGCGCAGCAGGAAATGCTGGCCATTGTCCACGAACAGATTCTGCCCGCTGATCCCCCGCGCCGTCAGCAGGAAATCGACAGCCTCGGCGATGGCGGTCACCTCGATCGGGCAGCGCAGCAGATTGTCGGATGCCACTGCGCGGAATTCGTCTTCGGTCTGGTCGAGGCTGGGCAGGGAGATGCCCGGCGACACGGCATTGACCCGGATACGCGGCGCGAGCGCCTGGGCGAGCATCGCGGTCGCGCCGCCAAGCGCGATCTTGCCGCAGCTGTAGGAAAAGAAGTCGGGGTTGAGATTGGCCAGCTTCTGGTCGAGGATATTGACCACCGCCCCTGCCCCAAGATCCTCCTGCGCCGCCAGCGCCGAGGCGAGCAGCACCGGCGCGTCGAGATTGACCGCAGCATGGTCGCGCAACATCTCCGGATCGATCGCAGGCGGCCGGTCATAGGCGAACAACGAAGCGTTGTTGACCAGCGCCCCGAGCGGACCGCCGAATGCGGCGCGCGCGGCGGCGACCAGATCGGCTGCGGTCCCCGGCAAGGCCAGGTCCCCCGTCAGCACGCATGCCTCCGGCAAGGTCAGCGCCAGCGCCTCGGCCTCTCCGGGTGAATGATGGTGATGAATCGCGACGCGCCAGCCGCGCCCGGCGAGATGCCGCGCGATCACCGCGCCGATCCGCCGCGGCGCACCCGTCACCAGCACCGTCCGCACCAGATCGTTCACGCGCTCAATAACCCATCAGCGCGAGCACTTCCTTGCGGCTGCGGTCATCTTCGCGGAATACGCCCATCATGCGGCTGGTGACCATCGAGACGCCGGGCGTGCGCACGCCCCGCGCCGTCATGCAGGCATGGCTCGCCTCGATCACCACAGCGACGCCGACCGGTTTCAGATTCTCCCAGATGCAGTCGGCCACCTCGGCGGTCAGCCGCTCCTGGACCTGCAGCCGCCGGGCAAAGGCGTGGAGCACGCGCGCCAGCTTGGAGATGCCGACGACATAATTGCCGGGCAGATAGGCGATATGCGCTTTGCCGATGATCGGCGCCATGTGATGTTCGCAATGCGACTGGAACGGGATGTCCTTCAGCAAGACGATCTCATCATAACCGCCCACTTCTTCGAAGATGCGCGACAGATGATGCGCAGGATCGTCCTGGTATCCCGAGCAATATTCCTTCCACGCGCGGGCGACGCGTTGGGGCGTGTCGAGCAATCCTTCACGCGTCGGATCGTCACCCGACCATCTGATCAGCGTACGCACCGCCTCGGCAACTTCGTCCGGGACCGGAATCTTGGGTATTTCGGCAACAAGGTCGCCATTTTCTGGCCCGCCAGGGCGATGTTCCATACTCATTTGTTTGTGCCTTACTCGAACCTGACGTTACGGCAATGTCGCTTTGTGCAATTTAAGTTCGATTCCGAAACTGTCTCATTTGGGCAACAACTACGCAACCCCGCCGTTTTCCTACGATTCTGCCATTGACGGCCGATTCCCCCCGACGCAGAATTCGCATACCTGGATTACGAACGACGCTCAGTTGGCATAAGACCGACGGGCTGGCCAAGAGGGGATATCATCATGAAGAAGTTCGAATTGCTCGCCGCGTCGGCCATTGTGCTGCTCTACGCCGCCCCGGCCCTGGCGCAAACCACTCCCGCGCCGGCCAACCAGGATGCCGGACTGAGCGACAGCGACGATATCATCGTCACCGCCACGAAGCGCGAACAGACCCTGCAGGACGTGCCGATCTCGGTGGCCGTCACCAGTGCGGCGACGATCGAGAAGGCGCAGATCCGCGACCTGATCGATCTCCAGTCGGTGGTTCCGTCGCTGAAGGTCGCTCAGTTCAACGCGGCCGGCCAGACGAACTTCATCATCCGCGGCTTCGGCAACGGCAACGGCAATGACGGTATCGAAAGCTCGGTCGGCGTCTTCATCGACGGCGTCTATCGCTCGCGTTCAGCCTCCGCCCTCGACGATCTTCCCGAGATCGAGCGTGTCGAAGTCCTGCGTGGACCGCAATCGACCCTGTTCGGCAAGAACGTGTCGGCCGGCGCCATCAGCATCGTGACCAAGCGCCCATCGTTCGAATGGGGCGGCAAGGCGGAGATCAGCGTCGGCAATTACAGCCAGATGCAGACCAAGGCCACCATCACCGGCCCGATCAGCGACAGTCTCGCCTTCCGCCTGTCCGGCAGCCTCAATGAACGCGACGGCTATTTCAAGAACCTGACCACCGGCAGCGGCGTCAACGACCGCCATCGCTGGTCGGTTCGCGGCGACGTGCTGTTCGAACCGTCGTCGGACTTCTCGATCCGCGTCATCGCCGATTACAACCTGATCAAGGAAGTGTGCTGCGGCGTCACCTCGATCTTCAACGGCCCGGCGACCCAGGCGATCAAGTCGCTGGGCTTCGCCGTTTCGGACACCACCAGGATTTTCGACCGCAACGTCATCTTCAACACGGATCCCTTCAACCGGGTCGAGGGCAAGGGCGTTTCGGGTCAGGTCGACTGGAACCTGGGCTTCGCGAAGCTGACCTCGATCACGGCCTATCGCAACCAGGTCAACCGGTCCGATCAGGACATCGATTTCACCGCCGCCGACATTTCGAACAACAAGACGGCCAACAACGCCAAGACCTTCACTCAGGAATTCCGGCTTGCCTCGACGAGCGACGGGCCGCTCAGTTGGCTGGTCGGCGGCTTCTACCAGAACGAAAAGCTCACCACGGGTCGTGACATCCGCTTCGGCAAGGATGCGCGTGCCTTCGTTAATGCCCTCACGGGCGGCGCAGTGACTCAGCTCGAAACGCTGCAATCGCTCGTGAACCCGGCGATCCGCCCCGGTCGGACCTACTTTCAGGCAGGCCAGGGCCTCGCCGACAATTACAAGCTGAAGCAGACCTCCTACTCGCTGTTCGGCCAGGTCGACTACAAGATCACGGACCGTCTGACCGTTACGGGGGGCCTAGCTTATCTGAACGATCGCAAGGAAGCGCAGTCCTTCGTCGTGCTGCAGGATCCCTTCTCGGCGCTCAATCTGCAGAACGTCCCGGAACTCGGGTTCCTTCCGCTGACCATTCTCAACCCCGCCGCGCCGCCGGGCGCAAAAATCCCGACCAACCTGTTCGGCGCGCTCGGAGCGGTCCAGTTCTTCTACGGCAACACACCGAACCACGGCCCGATCAATTATCCCAATGCCAATGAAACCGGGATCATCAAGGGGGACAAGGTCACCTATGCGGCTCGTGCCGCCTATGACCTGGATTTCGTAAACGTTTATGTCAGCTACTCGACCGGCTGGAAGGCGAGCGCGATCAACCTGTCGTCGGACAGCCGCCCGCCGCTGAACGGTGTCGGCCGCTCGGCCGCGCCGGAAGAAGTGACCGTCTATGAAGCTGGTGCCAAGGCGAAGTTCCGCGGCGGTTATTTCAACCTCGCGGTGTTCCAGCAGGAGATCAAGGGCTTCCAGTCCAACGCCTTTACCGGCCTGGGCTACAGCCTGGTCAACGCAGGCAAGGAATCGGTCCGTGGCTTCGAAGTCGATGCTGCCTACAGCCCGGCCCCGATCCTAGCCCTCACCGGTTCGGTCACCTATCTCGATCCCAAATACGACTCCTTCACCGGTGCGGCGTGCGTGAACTACGATACCGCTCGGTGCCCCCAGAACCCGCTGACTGGGCTTCGCCCGTCGTTCCGCGACCTTTCCGGCCAGAAGCCTGCGGGTATCCCGACCTGGAGCTTCTCGACCTCGGCCACGCTCTCGCACGATCTGACGAACGATATCGGTGCGTATCTGCGCGGCGAATATAATTATATGAGCAAGTTCCAGCTCACCGAAACCACGCCGCCGAACCTGTCGACCTATGGGCAGAACACGGTGAACGCCAGCCTGGGCTTCCAGAGCAGGGCCAACCAGCTCGAGCTGATGTTCTGGGTACGCAACCTGACCAAGGACAATTACCTTATCTCGACCTTCCCCACGGTCGCGCAGGATGGCAGCTATAGCGGTTATCCGAACCAGCCCCGCACCTTTGGCGCGACGCTCCGCAAGAGCTTCTGAACCCAGCGGCCACGCATGGGAATCGCCCCCTCTCCCCACCGGGAGAGGGGGTTTTTCTTTGTTTTCGATCTTGAAACGGCGCGTACCGTCGCATCCCCGTCGAAAACCATCGCATCTGCGCCGTTACGGAGGGGGATTAGCCACTGTAAGGCGTGACAATCCCAAAAAGGCAGCGCACAAGCGAGAGACGCTCAAACAGGCGTGAAACCGATGTCGACATGAACGACACATCAGGAAGGACAATTTATGGCGAAAGAACCCACGGCAGCTCCGAAGACCGGTGGCATCCATGCGCCGGTGCAGCCGTCCCCAGAGCTGGGCGCGATCGTCGGCAACGACAAGCTGCCGCGCAGCCAGGTGATCAGCAAGGTGTGGGACTATATCAAGTCCAACAACCTGCAGAACCCGGCGAACAAGCGCGAGATCCTCGCCGACGAGAAGCTGAAGAAGGTGTTTGGTCGCGACAAGGTCACGATGTTCGAAATGAACAAGTACATCGCACAGCACGTCAAGGCGTAAGCCACACGGCCCACTCCGGTGGGCACCGCCCGCGCAAGCGGCGCCGGTGCCCCCAGAGTGGACTTGAATACCCTCATCCCGATCTCGGCAGCAGGCACCGCCTCGCGCGAGAGCCGCTGGTACCGGCACGACACCCCGAATATATGCGCCGGTAGGAGCCTTGTGGGGGGGGGAGAATGGTTGTCATGAAAGGGGCTCGCGTTCCACAAGCGCAGGTGCGCGGTCGCTAGATTGCAGCGACATCTTTCATTGCCAGGCCTGCTTCGCCAGCGCCCGTCCTTCCTGTGCTTCGTAGATGCGGTGCCGGTCTGGCCATCGATCCTGGCAGCAGGCAAAAATAATGGCCTCAAAGCATGAACGGTCACGCGGCCTGGTGGCGAACCCGCCGCTTCGCCTTCTTCGCGGTGCTGGCAGCGGTGGTGCCGATGCTCTGGCCGGCGTTCGCGCCACTGACTGACGCGCCCGGCCATATCGGCCGCTATCGCATTCTGGCGGAGGCGGGCATCACCCCTCTGTCACAACATTATGCCGTTCACTGGAGCGTGATCGGCAATCTCGGCGTCGATCTGCTGGTCCTCGCGCTGCATTCGCTGCTGGACGTGGAACCTGCCGCCTGGCTAGTTATTGGACTGATCCCGGCTGCGACGGTCGCCGCCATGCTATGGGTGGGCTATGAGGCGCATGGCCGCCTGCCCGCCACCGCCGGGTTCGCCCTTCCCCTTGCCTATGGTTTCCCCTTCCAGCTCGGTTTCGTGAACTTCTGCCTCGCAGCGGCGCTTGCCCTGGCCGGCCTGGCATTGTGGCTTCGGCTGGCGCGGACGCGGCCGGCTCATGTCCGGCTATGGGTGTTCGTGCCTTTTGCCGGCGTGGCATGGCTCTGTCACAGCTTCGGCTGGGCGATGCTCGGCCTGTTCGTGATCGGTGCCGAGTGGCGGCTGCGGGTGGCCGCAGGCGATCGATGGCCCCATGCGGCGGTGATGGCCGCCCTGATGGCGCTGCCGATGATCTGGCCGGCCGCGATCATGATCGGCGGCGCCAGCGATCGGCTTGCCGGCGATACCGGCGACTGGTTCCACTGGAGTGCAAAGATCCAATGGGCGATATCCCTGCTGCGGGAGCGCTGGAAATTCTACGATATCGCCTGCGTGACGGTGATCGCCTGCCTTCTATGGGCAGCCATTCGGTCGACCCGGCTCGGCTTTGTCGGCGTTCTCGGCATCCCTGCCCTGCTCGGCGTTGTCGCGTTCATCCTGCTCCCACGCCTGTTCCAGGGCGGCGCCGGGGTCGATATGCGTATCCTGCCCTGTGCCGCAGCGCTCGGGATTCTCGCCATAAAGGTTGCCCCTCAACACGGAGCCCTCGAGCGGCGGCTGGCGATCGGAGGTGCCGCATTCTTCGCCATGCGGCTCGTGACGACGACTTTCGCCTTCATACTGTACAGCCAGGGGCAGACCATGGCGCTGCGGGCGATCGAGGCGATCCCGCGCGGGTCGGCCGTCCTCGTGCTCGTCGACGAGCCGAGCCTGAAATCCTGGTTCAACCCGCGCCTGTCCCATATCGCCGGGATCGCCATCGCGCGGCGCCGGGTCTTTACGAACGAGCAATGGGCCCTGGCCGGCCAGCAACTCATTCGCCCGCTCCATCCCGAAGCGGTTCCGTTCGACAGCGATCCCTCCCAGATCGTTCACCCGGCCGGCAGCGACGATCAATCGGTCGATTTCGACAAGGCGATCGGCGCCTTCGATCGCTGCACATTCCAGCGGGTGTGGACGATCGGTTTCCCGCCAGGGCGGGTGCGGGCGCGCGACCTGACCCCGATCTGGTCGGATGGGCATTCCGCAGTCTATTCGGTGAGGGCCGACAAAGCGTCGTGCAAACCGCTCTGAGCGCGCGACCGCACTTATGGTAACCGAAAGCTTAGGCTTTGGCTGATATCACTGCCACGATGAGCCCGTCGTCGCCAAAGCCTGCCCGGCGACCAGCCGCCTGCCAATGGGCAGATCCCGGCAATCTCGTCGCCGCGGCGATCCTCATCCTGTCGGCTGCGTTCCTTTTCGTCGATCGCAGCGTGATGCCCATCCAGCTATGGGATGAATCGCGCAACATCGTGAACGCGCTGGAAATGCGCGAGAGCGGATCCTGGCTTGTCACGACCTATGGCGGCGCGCCCGATTTGTGGAACACCAAGCCGCCGCTGCTGATCTGGCTCATGGCAGCAAGCGTCGGCATCTTCGGCCCCAGCGAGTGGGCCCTACGCCTGCCCAGCATGATCGCCTCGCTCGGTACGCTGGCAATCCTTTTCTGGTTCGTGCGCCGTACCACCGGATCGGTGGTCAGCGCAGCACTCACCGCCGTCCTGCTGGTCCTGAGCCCGGCCTATTTCGGCGAGCATAGCGCCCGCACGGCCGACTATGATTCCCTGTTGCTGTTCTTCGTTACCGCCTATCTCTGCCTGCTGTTCCTCGCGCTGCATCGCCCCCGCCCCGCCCCGACATTGCTGGCGTTGATCGGCGTGGCCCTGTGCTGCGCCTTTCTCACCAAGAGCGTCGCAGCGCTGGTGCCCGGGCTCGGCGTGATCGTGCATCTGACCGTAACCGCCCGGTGGCGGCGGTTGCTTACGACGCCCGGCTATTATGTCCTGGCGATCGGCATTACCGCGACGCTGGCCGGCTTCCTGCTGCTCCGCGAAATCCTGGGGCCGGGATATCTGAACGCAGCGTTGTTCAACGACGTGCGCGGCCGTTTCGAATCGTCGCTGGTCGCGACGAAATCGCGCTGGTTCTATATCGATCAGCTCCGCGCTGGCTATTTTGCGGCGACCCCCCTGCTTTTCCTGTCACCCGTCGCCCTGTTCCTTGCGCGCGGCCGCGCCCGGCTCGTCCTGATCTTCTCGCTGAGCATCGTCGTGACGACGCTACTCGTCTTCACCTGCGCCGCGTCGAAGCTCAATCACTATATCCTTCCCGCGCTGCCCTTCATGGCCATCGCCGCCGCGACGACATGCCGTACCTTGTTCGCGCAAGCGCTGGCCGCACTGCGTCCCGATGCCCCCTATGCCCGGCTGATCGCGGCGGCGCTGTTCGTCGTGGCAGTGGGGCCCGTCCTGATGGGCGTGGCCGGGGCAGTCGCCCGGCGCTATTATGTGCCGATCGTCGGCGAAGGTGCGCGGTCGGGTCACTATGGTGCGCTCTTCGCCAGGATCGCGCCCGCCGCCGACCGGCCGATCCTTGTCGTCGATCCCGGCTTTGTCCTCGAGGGCACGCCGCACTACGCCCCCGTTCTGCTTGCCTATCGGGAGATGTGGCGGGCGCGGGGCGTCGCGATCGACCATTCGACCAGCCTTGCCGCCGCAGACACGAGGCACGGTGTCATCCTCGCCAGCTGCGATGCCGAAGGCGTGACCCGCCTGATGGCAAAAGGCCGGGACGTAGCGGACATAGAAGGCTGCGCAGCAGTCCCAGTCCGTTAGCCGTCGCATGCACGGTCTCGTCAAGGCACGGTTAACCAAGGTCGCTTAGTCTCGAGATCGACGGAGAGCCGTCGCCAGCCATGACCGAACGACCGCAAACAAGGGCCTCGACACATGAACGCCATGACACGCAGGATCGTCTCTCTGCTCGGTATTTCATCGACCTATGGCTGCATCCTGATCCTGCTCGACCTTGGAAATTATTATGCGAGGATCTTCAGCTGGAGCGGACAGTCCAGCAATTCCTGGCACATCTCGTCGGCCCTGCTGGCCATCCTCGCCACGGTAGCCCTGGCCTGCGACTATACGCTGCGCCCCAGGGGTCGAAGGGTATCGATACTCGCCCTCGGCGGGCATGCACCGGCAGCGCAGAAGGGATGAGCGGCGCGCCTCGCCTTACTCCCCTTTCCGTTCGGGCTAAGCTCGTCGAAGCCCTGCCCCTTCTCTTCGTAAGGGTCCTCACTCATCGGGGTTCTTCGGGGCTCAGATTCGCATCGGTAAAGGTGAGCGTTTCCGAATATCTCCGAGGGCGTTTTGCTCGCATGGCGATGTGTGACTGCGTATCCGCCAGCTGCTGCGGCGGCCTGCATCCAGGTTCCGCACTCGACCCAATGGTGAACTTTTCGGAATCCCAAGCCACTCCAACAGGACGACAGACAGCGAAACCCGGGGAAGAACCACGGACGTCGCTGCCTTGAACAAGCCTGTAAGCTGGTGCCCCCGAGTGGACTCGAACCACCGGCCTGCGGTTTAGGAAACCGTCGCTCTATCCTGCTGAGCTACGGGGGCGCGACGGGGTTGGTAGAGATTGGCCCGGCGCCGGTCAATCGGGCGGAGACGCGCGAACGCCCGGTTCAGGTGCCAGTTCAGTTGAGGGCCTCGGGCGGCACCACCGGGAACGGCAAGGGGGCGATCGTCACGCCCTCTTCGGCGAGCGCCTTGGCCTCGCCAATCGTCGCCTCCCCATGGATCGGCGCATGATCGGTCTCGCCGGCGTGCATCGCCCGCGCGCGATCGGCAAAAGCCCTGCCGACCCATTCGGATTTTTCGAGCGCCTTGGCCTGCGCCGCCGCAAGGACACGAATCGCTGCCTTCATCACCTCGGGCGATGGCGCTTCGGCTGCCGGCGCGGGCGCCACAATATTTGTGCGATTGCCCTTGGCGGGGATGTTCGGCGCCATGACCGCCTTCCCGATATCGCCGTCACCACAGATCGGGCAGGACAAGAGCCCGCGCGTGCGCTGGTCCTCGAACGCACCGCTCGAGGCGAACCACGCCTCGAACACGTGCGCGCCCGAACAGCGCAGATCGAACACGATCATGAGGCCGTCGCGACCTCCGGAATGGTGCGGCGATGCGCCAGCACCGGAATCCGCGCGCGGACATCGGCGGTACGCGCCGGGTCGATCTCGGCGAAACCGAGGCCGGCCTCCTCGCCCATGTCGAGCAGCACCTCGCCCCAGGGGTCGATCACCAGCGAATGGCCATAGGTCGCCCGGCCATCCTCATGCACGCCGGTCTGCGCCGCCGCGACGACGAAGGCCGCCGCCTCGATCGCCCGGGCCCGCAACAGGATATGCCAGTGCGCGGCGCCGGTCGGCCGGGTGAACGCAGCCGGCACCGCCAGCACCGTCGCACCCGCATTGCTCAGCGCGCGGAACAGGTCGGGAAAGCGCATGTCGTAACAGATGGCGAGGCCCAGCTGACCAACCGGCGTATCGACCACCACCGCGCCGCTACCCGGCGTGTAGGTCGCGGATTCGCGCCAGCTCTCACCCGTCGGCAGGTCCACGTCGAACAGGTGCAGCTTGTCGTACCGGGCGCGGATCGTGCCGTCGGGGCCGATCACATAAGCGCGGTTGGCCAGCTTGCCATCGTCGCCGCGCACCGCGAGCGAGCCGAGATGAACCCAGATGCCGTGGTCGGCCGCGGCCTCGCGCACAGCGGCCAGCACGGGATCGTCGGCCTCGCGATGAAGATTGTCAGATGCCCGGGCACGATTGCTGTCGAGCAGGCCCGACATCTCGGGCGTGAACAGCATGACGGCGCCACCCTTCGCCGCATCGGCGATGGCGGTGGTGATGGTGTGCGCATTGGCGACAGGGTCGACACCCGTCGTCATCTGGAGCAGCGCGATCCTCATGCCGCGGGCCTTAGGCCGCAAGCAGGGCGTCGAGCTTGCCCTCACGCTCGAGCGCGGCGAGATCGTCCGATCCGCCGACATGCTTGCCGTCGATGAAGATCTGCGGGACGGTGCTGCGGCCATTGGCGCGCTGCAGCATCTCGGCACGCTTCGGCCCACCCATGGTGATGTCGAATTCCTCGACCTCGACGCCCTTGCTGTCCAGCAGCCGCATCGCCCTGGTGCAATAAGGGCAGAAAGCCTTGGTATAGATTTCGATCTTTGCCATGCTTCCGAAATGTGGGCGGTCCCGCCGCTTGTCAATCGTCGGCTGCAGGATCGAGCACGCGCGCCCAGCACAATATCGTCACGCTCGCCGCCCCGGCCTGCAGCAGCACGCGCGTACAGGCATCGCTGGTCGCGCCGCTGGTGTGGATATCGTCGATCAGCACCACCGCCTTGCCGCGCAGCCTGTCCTTCCCGTCCGGCCGGATACGAAAGGCACCCGCGACCGCCTTTGCCCTGCCCTGCGCCCCCATGCCGCGCAGCGGCGGCGTGGCCTTTGTCCGCGACAGCAGCATCGGATCATTGGGCACGCCGGTGGCGCGGGTCAGCTCGCGTGCGATCAGGGCGGCCTGGTTGAAGCCCCGCGACCAGATACGCCAGCGATGCAGCGGCACCGGCACCAGCAGGTCGGCGCTTTCCGGCATCAGCCGGGCCATCTGCCGGGCGACCGTCTCGGCAAAGGCGGTGCGGCCGCCATATTTCAGCCTGAGCGCAACCGTCCGCGCGACATCGCCATAAGCGACCGCGGCGCGTATCCCGGCATGGCGCGGCGGCGTCTGGTGGCACGCGCCGCACAGCGCGCCCGCTCCCCGGTCATAGGCGAAAGGGGCATGGCACCCGGCGCACCAGGGCGGACCGAGAAAGCGCAATGCACCCCAGCAGGCGGCACAGAAGCGGTGGTCCTCGCCCGTCACCGCGCCACAGCCAGGGCACCTCGGCGGCAAGGCGAGATTGGCGGCGACACGAAGGGGAGCGAGAAACCGCTGCACATGCCCTTGTCGCGCCGCCCGTCCGGCGGCACAAGCCGCCACGTGAGCGTACCCGATATCTTCGACCGATCCGCCCGACGCACCCGCCGCGACCGGGCCGCCGCCGGCTTTGCCGAGCATGATTTCCTGCGTGCGGCGATGCTCGATGGAATTCAGGAACGGCTCGGCGCGGTCACGCGCAGCTTCGCCGACATCCTCGACCTGGGCAGCTTCGACGGCGCGTTCCAGCCGCCGCCCGGCGCGCGCATCGTCCGCTGCGATTCGGGCCGCCTTTTCGCTGGCGACGTCCAGGCTGACGAAGATCGCCTGCCCTTCGCCGACGCCTCTTTCGACCTGGTGATTTCGGCCGGCGTGCTCGACAGCGTCAACGACCTGCCCGGCGCCCTGACCCTGATCCGCCGCGCGCTCAGACCCGATGGCCTGTTCCTCGCCGCCTTCACCGGCGCCGGCAGCCTGTCGACCCTGCGCACCGCCTTTCGCGAGGCCGAACGGGATCGACCGGCCGCCCGCATCCATCCGCAGATCGATGTACGGTCCGCCGGCGACCTGCTGGTCCGCGCCGGATTCACCCTGCCCGTCGCCGATGTGGAATCGCTGAGCGTGCGGTACGGCAATCTCGGACGGCTGCTGGCCGACCTGCGCGGCATGGCGGCAACCAACCTGCTACTCGGCCGCACGCCGCTCCGCCGGGATACCCTCGCCCGCGCCGCCGATGCCTTCGCCGCTCAGGCCGACCCGGACGGCCGCATTGCCGAGCGGTTCGAGATCGTCTTCCTGACCGGCTGGTCCCCTGCCCCGTCCCAGCCCCAACCCGCCCGGCGTGGCAGCGCAACTGCCTCGCTGGCGGACGCGCTGAAGCGAATCCCGCCAGCCTGAGCAATGGCGGACGGCCAGTGATAATGTCGATCGATTCAACGGGCATAAGGATCGGCGCATTATCGGACTTGCGGAGCATCATGCCGCCGTTCCGCTCATTCTCATCGTCGTCTCTATATCGGACCGAGCCGGTTCCCTGATCGGGCAACCGAATTCCCTGATAAACGGAACGGAATTCCCTGATACCAGATAACAGGGAATTCGCATTTAACGCCCTGATATCTGGCGTATATTTGCGGAAAAATCGGCCAAAAAGGCCGCAGAAAAACGAATTTCCCTGTTAAATTCCCTGATAAACGCCCGGAACAGGGAATTCAGCGCCCTTTACCGGCGCCGGCGGCGCTCAGCCGATCATGCCCTCGCCCGATCCACGGGCAAGCATCCGGCCGATCGCATCGAACAGCGAATCCATCGCGACCGGCTTGAACAGCACTTCGTCGGCGCCCTCTGCCAGGCACCGCTCGCGCAGGTCGATCGCGGTATCGGCCGTCACCACGATGATCGGCAGCTTGCCCTTTGCGTCGGGACGGCCGCGGATATGGCGGATCGCCTCGATCCCATCCATGCCGGGCATGCGCAGATCGACCAGGATCATGTCGAAATCCTGGTCCTGGATCATCTGCAGGCCGATCTCACCGCTCTCGGCACCGACCATCGTCGCGCCGGCCACGTCGAGCATGTCCTTAACGACACGCCGATTCATCGGATCATCCTCGATGAAGAGGATGTTCATGGCCTGAATGCCGGGGCGCTGGCCGCTTGGTGGTAAAATGGAACCATATCGGATGTCTCTATCGGATCATGCCGCGCGCGTTACAAGATCGGTGTCGCCAGCGGTGTCGCTTTTATACAATGGGAACAGAATTTCACCCAGAGCAGCACCCGCAATGGGCTTGCCGATCACCAGATCGACACCCGCCGCACGGAATTCGGCGCGCTGATCGTCGCTTGGCGCCTGCCAAAGCAGGGCGGAGAGGACCCCGCCCTCTGCCGCCGCCGACGTCAGGGCCGCCAGCGCGGCGGGCAGATCTTCATTTGCCTTGAGTGTCGCATCGTCGATCAGCAGCCGGGAAACGCCCCCTGCCCCGATCAGGCCGATCGCGTCGTCTACCGTTCCGGCGAACAATACAGTGCCGGCTCGCGCCTCGAGCACGGCGCGCAGCATGCTGCGCGAGATCGGATTGCGGTCGAGGATGATCAGCGCATGCGTCTCCGATGCCTCTTCCACGGATTCCGGCGCGGCCGCGCGGATCAGCGGAAGGGCGAGCGTGAAGATCGAGCCTTCCCCAGTCCGGCTGCATACCGTGACATCGCCATCCATCGCTCGCGCCAGGTTGCGGCAGATCGCCAGCCCAAGGCCGGTGCCGCCGAATTTGCGGGTGGTCCCCGCATCGACCTGACGGAAGGATTCGAAGATGAGCTCATGCTTGTCGTCCGGGATGCCGATGCCGGTGTCGCGTACCTCGATCTTGAGCAGCGGGTCCGGGCCACCCTCGTCTGAAAAGGCACGCAAGCGCACCGATCCCCTCGCGGTGAACTTCAGCGCGTTGGACAAGAGGTTGAAGGTGATCTGACGCAGCCGGGCTGCATCGCCCTCGATCCGCTCCGGGCAATCGTCCAGATCGAGCGTGAAGGCGACGCCCTTGCCCCGCGCCTGCTCCTCCCACATGCGCGACACTTCGTTCAGCGTGGCCTTCAGGTCGAACGCCTCGCGCTCGATCGTCATGTTGCCGGTTTCCATCTTGGCGACGTCCAGGATGTCGTCGACCAGCGCACGCATGCTGAGGCCCGCGCCGTGCACCACCTCGATGCGGTCGCGCGTCGGTTCGTCGAGCTTGCGGTCGGCCAGCATCACCTGGGTCATGCCGAGGATGCCGTTCAACGGCGTGCGGATCTCGTGACTGGTCGTCGCCAGGAATTCGGTCTTCGCGGCCAGCGCCTTGCCCAGCGCGCTGTTGGTCGCGGCAAGATCGATATTGGCGGCGCGCACTTCGTTGCGACTGCGCCGGATCGTAACGAGGCCGAAGCCGAGCAACGCGACGATGATCAGCGTCGCGACACCGGCACCGATGAAGATGAGTTGCTGGGTCTGGGTGCGGGAGCGCTCGAAATCGATATTGCGCTGCAACTCGTCCGCCCGGAGTTTCTCGATCTGGGCCTTCTGGTTGACGGAATCGAACCGTGCGGCCGCCAGCGCGGTATTGGTCGATGCCGCAAGAGTCGATGTCTGGTCGTCGAGCCGCTTCAGCGCCTCGAGGTGGATGAGGGCACGCTCCTGGTCGCCGATTTTCTTGAACAGTTCATAGGCGGTCTGATGCGCTTCACGGAACGACAGGGTCGTCTGAGTCAGATCCACGCCCCGAAAGCTGCGGTCGATCAGCGTTTCCGCCCGTATGAGTTGGCCGCGCTGCAGTGCCGCCTGCGCCGCCACACTGGCATCCTGCTCGGCCGAGGCCGACGCTCCGACGCGACTTGACACGCTCGCGCCCTCGGCAATGGCGCGATCGGCGGCATCGAGCTTCCCCATCGAAAGGTCGGCGCGGGCTATATTGCGGAGGACCAGGACTTCGAGCGCGGCGCTGTCCATCGACCGCGCCAGGACAAGTGCTTCGCGGAATTGCTTCTCGGCTTCGGCGAACCGACCGAGTTCCTTCAGGCATACACCCCGATTATTGGCATTGGTGAAAGCGAGGGAGGGATCGCCCTGATATACCTCGCCGGCCTGTTTGTAATAGGCCAGCGCGTTCTCATAGTCCTCGGCTTCCTGATACAGCAGCGCGATGCTCTGCAACGCCACGGCGCGGCTGCGCGTCGCGCCGATGGCCCGATAGATATTATGCGCCTGTTGATAGTCGCTCAATGCCGCCGCGACATTCGCGGTCATGGTGTGGAGTCCGCCGCGAGACAACAGCAGGTCGCCATTGAGTTTCGTCGGTACCCCTCCGGTCGAAACACCCTGCAAGGCCTTGTCGATCAACAACTTGGCGTGCTTTTCGTCGTTGAGCCGCAGATAGGCTTCGCCCTGGAGCCACTGCCCGGTCGCAATGCCGATCGTGCGTTGACGGCCGGTCAGACCCTGGGCCGCGCGTTCCGCCGCCTGAGCCTTGACGATCGTCTTGCCGGGGTCGATCAACATGGTCGCCTTGGCGTCGGCGACGATTGCGTCGAATCTGGCTCCGGCATCCCCGGTCCGCGACGCATCGGCCTGAGGCGCAGAAGTCTGTGCCTGCACTGGCGCACACACGGCAATAGCCGCAAGCGCCATCAGCGCTGCCCGAACGGCGCGAAGGTCGATCCCCATCATCGCGGTCCAGTGTGGACGGGACACGTTAAATACGCGCTAAAGAACGCGGCGATATTGCGCTCAGGCGCTTTTCCAGAAGCTCGCCGGGGGGCGGAACATCGCATGGCCGGGCTCTTCCGGGGTGCGCGCCTTGTCGTCGCGCAGGAACTGGCGGAACGCGTCGATCGAGACCGGGCGGCTGATGAGATAACCCTGCACCATATCGCAGCCCATCACGCTCAGCAGCGCCATCGCCGCCTGGGTCTCGACGCCCTCGGCGGTCACTTCCATCTCCAGCGCATGGGCAAGGTCGATGGTGGATCGCACGATCAGCGGATCGCGGTTGCTGCTAGTCAGCTGGAGCACGAACATCTTGTCGATCTTCAACTCCTTTGCCGGGAGCTGCTTCAGATAGGCAAGCGAGGACAGGCCTGCACCATAATCGTCGATCGCGATGGTGATGCCGACATCGGCAAACGCCTGGAGATTGAAGATGGCGCTCTGCGGATCGCGGATCACCGATGTCTCGGTGATCTCGAAGCCGATCTTCGCACCGCTCTCAATTACCTTGGCGCAGGCGAGCTTCACGAAGCGGACATCGGCGAGCAGCTGGCCCGAGATGTTGATGAAGATGGTCAGGTTGTTGCCGTCCTCGGCGAGCAGCCGCTGGTCGGAGATCACCTGGTCGAGCGTCCACAGGGTCAGCGCCGAAATCTCGCGCGCTTCCTCGGCAACGGTGATGAAGTCGCCCGGCAGGATCAGCCCGCGCGTCGGATGCTGCCAGCGTACCAGCGCTTCGGCGCTCGCAATCTCCTGGCGGCGGACATGAACCTTGGGCTGATACTGGAGGAACATCTCCCCGTTCTTGATCGCGCCGGGCAGTTCGCGGGTCAGCGTCAGCCGGTCGAAGGCCGGGGTGCCGGCGGAAAGATCCCGGATGACGGCATGCGCCTCGTTACGAGCCTGCTCCAGCGCGCTCTCGGCTTCTTCGGCCAGCCGAACATCTTCGGCATTGCCGATCGGTGCGGCAGCAGCGCCGAAATGCATCTCGAGCCGGTGCTGTTCGCCATCCAGATCGAGCGGCAGGTCGAAATCGGCGGTCAGGCAGCCGAGCGCTGCCGCGAGATCGGTCAGCGAATCGCCCTCGAAGGCGATCTCGACGATATTGCGGCCGACGACGGTGATACGGGCATCGGCCAGGCTCGCATCGATCCGGCCGCCGACGTCGGTCGGCAGGCGATCGGCGCGCGACCGGCCGAGATGGCGGCGCAGCGCCGCAAAATTCGAAATTTCGGCGAGGCAGAGGAATTGCCACGACTTCGGCAAGGGCGGCTGCGCATCGTCCGACATGCCGGTCTCCTCGCTTGAACGGTGACGCAGGCCCGCCGGCATCAGCAGCCGCGCACCACGACCTCCCAGCCCCCCTGCGGGGCGATATTTGCGTGAAGCGCGCGCCATCAATGGGAGCGTTAGCAGCACACCCCTGAAGGAACTCTTAAAACGCCCCATGCCGGGCCGAAATCGGCGGAAATCCGATTGCTTTATGCCTAATTTTCCGTTAATAAGTCCGTGCGCTCGCCTGAGTGCACAAGGGAGAAAGCAAGTGCTTAAGTTCATTATTGCGCTGATCTACGGCGAGGGCGTCCGTCCCTGGTAAACCAGTTCATCGACCCGATACCTGGCCGAAATAGCCTGTCTTTTTAGAAGGTTGGTTGGGGATCGGGTCGATACGACCGGCGCCTGGTTTCAAGCGCGAAAGCGGACTGGCCAGCCTGGCACTATCCGCAGTTACCGGCCTCGTCCCGATTCGGGACTCGCAGGAATCCGGTAACCAATAGCTCCAATTGGCTTTATCTCTGCCTGGACTGTGTTCCGGCGTTCCTGGCTATCCAAACCCCAGCCCGGCCTGATTCAGGCCGTCACCTGCTCACGCTTCGGCAGCTTCGCCTCGGTGCGTGGGGTCGGATTCGAAAATTCCATGCCGTCATCGACCGAACCGAAGCGCAACGAGACGACGTCCTTTGCGTAGTTCTGATGGAGCTTCCACGGCTTCTTGCTGCCCTGTTTCGGAAACCGTTCCATCGCCCGCGTGACATAGCCGGAACTGAAGCTCAGGAACGGCTCGGGCGTCAGTTCCTCGTCACCGATGCGCGGCGTCGCCTGGCGCAGCCCGCGCTTCTTCATCGTATTGAGCAGCCGGCAGACATAGGCGCAGGTCAGATCGGCCTTCAGCGTCCAGGACGCGTTGGTATAGCCGAAGGACGAGGCCAGGTTCGGCACGTCGCTGTACATCATGCCCTTGTAGTTGAAGGTCTTTGACAGATCGACGGGCGCGCCGTCGATGCTGAACGCGACATCGCTGAGCAATTGCAGCTCGAGCCCGGTCGCGGTGACGATCACATCGGCGGGCAGCTCCGCGCCCGAGGACAGCTTGATGCCGGTCGGCGTGAAGCGTTCGATCGTGTCGGTGACGACCGAGGCCTCCCCTTTCTTGAGCGAGGCGAACAGGTCGCCGTCGGGCACCAGGCACAGCCGCTGGTCCCAGGGGTTGTAGCGCGGGGTGAAATGGGTCGCGATGTCGTAATCCGGGCCGAGTTCGGTCCGGACCATCTCCAGCAGCCGCGCCTTGGTCTTTTCGGGCCGCTTGCGCGCGAGATTGTAGAAGAACATCTGGAACAGCACGTTGCGCCACCGCGTGATGTCATAGGCAAGCATCGCCGGCAGCTTGCGCCGCAGCCAGTTGGCGAAGCCGTCCTCGGCCGGGCGCGACACGACATAGGTCGGCGATCGCTGCAGCATCGTCACATGCGCCGCCTTTTCGGCCATCGACGGCACCAGCGTCACCGCGGTCGCGCCGCTGCCGATCACCACGACATTCTTGCCGCTATAATCGAGATCCTCTGGCCAGAATTGCGGATGCACGATGCGCCCGGCAAAGCTGTCCGCGTCCGGGAAATCCGGCGTGTGGCCGCGCGCGTAATTATAATAGCCGCTGCACATGAAAAGGAAATTGCAGGTGAAGGCGACCGGCCCGTCGGGCCCTTCGGCCTCGACCGTCCAGCGCGCATCGGGCGTCGACCATCCAGCCTGCTTCACATGGTGACGATAGCGGATATGCCGGTCGATCCCGGCATCATGGGCGGTGTCGCTGACATACTTCAGGATCGACGGCCCGTCTGCGATCGCCTTCGCCTCGGTCCAGGGACGGAATGAATAGCCGAGCGTGTACATATCGGAATCGGAACGGATGCCGGGATAACGGAACAGGTCCCAGGTCCCTCCCATCGCCTCCCTGCCTTCGAGGATGACGTAGCTGCGGTCTGGGCACAGCTTCTGCATATGATAGCCGGCGCCGATACCGGAAATTCCGGCTCCCACCACGACAACATCGAAATGCTCAAGGCCCATGTATCGCTCTCCCGCGATACCCGATATTCGATTTTCCGCACGGACGCAAAGATCAGTTTCGATCCGAAATGCTTTCCGCCAGGGAACCCGTCCCCGGCGGAGGCCGGGGACGATGGAACCTCTTAGTGCGTTTCCGCCTTTGCCCGCGCGCGATAGGCGTGCAGCAGCGGCTCGGTATAGCCGTTGGGCTGGGTAAGCCCCTCGAACACCAGCGCCCGGGCGGCCTGATAGGCGAGGCTCGTCGCCTCGTGTCCCGACATCGGCCGGTACAGCGGGTCGCCCGCATTCTGCACGTCCACCTTGGCTGCCATGCGCGCAAAGGCCGCATCGATGTCGGCCTCGGTCGCCACGCCGTGCAGCAGCCAGTTTGCCATGTGCTGCGAGGAAATGCGCAGCGTAGCGCGATCCTCCATCAGGCCGATGTCGTGGATATCCGGCACCTTGGAGCAGCCGACGCCCTGATCGATCCAGCGCACGACGTAACCAAGGATGCCCTGGGCATTGTTGTCGAGCTCGGCGCGCACCTCGTCCGGCGTCCAGTTACGGCCCTTGGCGGCGACCGGCACGGTCAGCAGGGGCGTCAGCGCCGGGATCGCCTCGCGCGCGATCTCCTCACGGCGCGCGAACACATCGACCTGGTGATAATGCATCGCGTGCAGCGTCGCCGCAGTCGGGCTCGGCACCCAGGCGGTGTTGGCACCCGATTTCGGATGACCGATCTTCTGCTCCATCATGTCGGCCATGCGATCCGGTGCGGCCCACATGCCCTTGCCGATCTGCGCCCTGCCAGAGAAACCATGCGCCAGCCCGATACGGACATTGCGGTCCTCATAGGCCTTGATCCAGTCGCTCGATTTCATCTCGGCCTTGGGGATCATCGGGCCCGCGCGCATCGCGGTGTGCATCTCGTCGCCGGTGCGGTCGAGGAAGCCGGTATTGATAAACACGATCCGGTCCTTCACCGCCTCGATACAGGCGGCAAGGTTCGACGAGGTCCGGCGCTCCTCATCCATCACCCCAACCTTGATGGTGTGGCGATCGAGCCCGAGCAGATCCTCGACCGAATCGAACAGGCGGTTGGTGAAGCCGACCTCTTCCGGGCCATGCATCTTGGGCTTCACGACGTAAAAGGACCCGGCCCGGCTGTTGCGATACTGGCCCTGCCCGCGCAGGTCGTAGAGCGCGATCGTACCGGTCATGATCGCGTCGAGGATACCCTCGGGCGCCTCGTTGCCGTCACCCAGCACCACCGCCGGCGTGGTCATCAGATGGCCGACATTGCGCACGAACAACAGGCTGCGGCCCGGCACCGTCAACGTGCCCTCTGTCGAATCATAGGTGCGATCGGCATTCAGCTTGCGCGTGATCGTCTTGCCGCCCTTGTCGAAGCTCTCGATCAGGTCGCCGCGCATCAGTCCGAGCCAGTTGGTATAGGCCGCGACCTTGTCCTCGGCATCGACCGCGGCGATCGAATCCTCGAGATCGACGATGGTGGTGAGCGCGGATTCGAGGATGACGTCGGCGATACCGCCCGGGTCCCGGCTCCCGATCACTGAGCTCCGGTCGATCAGGACCTCGATGTGCAGGCCGTTATGGCGCAGCAGCAGCGATTCGCCCTTCCGTCCGACCAGCTGCGACGGATCGGCCAGGTCGGGTGTGCCGCCACGCCAGTCCGACCAGCTTTCGTCGGCAAGCGGCACCGCCTGGTCGAGGAACGCCTTGGCGTAGTTGATCACCTGTGCGCCGCGCACCGGATCATAACCGCCGGGAACCGCCATGCCGGGCAACGCATCGGTGCCATAGAGCGCATCGTACAGGCTGCCCCAGCGGGCATTGGCCGCATTGAGGACGAAGCGGGCGTTGAGCACCGGCACGACCAGCTGCGGCCCGGCCATGGTCGCGATCTCGGGATCGACCTTCTCGGTACCGATGGTGAAGGGCGCGGGTTCGGGCACCAGATACCCTATGTCGCGCAGGAACGCCTCGTCGGCGGCCTCGCCCGCACTATAGCGGCTGTCGATCTGCTCCTGCAGCGCGTCGCGCCTGGCCAGAAGCGTGCGATTCTCGGGGGCGTATTGCGCGAAGATATCGGCCACCCCCCGCCACCAGCTGGCAGGATCGATGCCAAGCGACGGGAGCACCTGCTCCTCGACGAAGGACGCAAGCTGTGGGGCAACGGACAAACCGGCACGATCGAACATTTCGGGCATTGGGCCTCCTGGAGAAGTCACGACTGCCTGGGGAGTAGCGACCGCTTAGGACAGGCCGGGGCCGTGCATCAAGCCTGTTCGGGGTCGAGCGGCGCGGCCGATGCCTCGATCCGGTCGAGCATCACGCTGAACGCGGCGATTTCGTCCGGAGAAAAGCCGGCAAAGACCTGCGCTTCCAGCTCGAGCGCCTTGGGAGCGACGCTTTCATATAACGACTTGCCCGCCATGGTCAGCGACAACAGATGCGATCGCTGATCGTCCGGGTTTGGCCGCCGCTGCACCAGGCCGCGATCGACCAGCGCGATGGCCGCGCGGCTCACCGTCACCTTGTCCATCCGGGTCGCTGCCCCCAATGCCTGCTGAGTCAGGCCGTCGCTCTCCGCGATCACCGCGATCAGCCGCCATTCGGGAATGCGCAGCCCGAACAGGGACTGATAGGCAGTCGCGATCGCCGACGACACCCGGTTCGACGCGATCGACAGGCGATAAGGCAGGAACTGTTCAAGCTTCAGACTGGGCATTCGTCTTCGCTAGCGTCCCGCGGATGCTTCGTCACCCCGGTGTAATAGTTGACATCGAAATATGGACGGCCATATTATTTGCATGGCAAAGCTTTCCAACCGCGACAAAATCCTCTCGGCCGGCGTTCGGGTCGTGCATGAGCGCGGCTTTAACGGTGCCAGCGTGCGGGACATCGTCCAGGCGGCGGGCGTGCCGCAAGGGTCCTTCACCAACCATTTCGTATCGAAAGAGGCGTTTGGCCTCGAAGTACTGGATATGTATTTCCAGCAGGGCCTTGCCCTCATGGCCGGGACGCTGCGCAACGACGCGCTACCACCGCTCGCCCGATTCGAAGCGTTTCTCGACACGAATATCGCGCGCGCCTCGGGCGAGGAGGTCTGCAATGGCTGCATGATGGGCAATTTCGCCATCGAAACCAGCGGCAACGATACGATCCGACCCCATCTCGTCGAGAATTTCGAGGCGGTGGCCGACGCGATTGCCTATTGCCTCAAGGCCGCGGTGGCGGCGGGCGAGCTTCGCGCCGATCTCGATTGCGACGACATCGCCGCCTTCCTGGTTTCGGCGCTGCAGGGATCGAACCTGCTCGCCAAGGTAGAGCGCAGCGCCGAGCCGATGAAACGGCTCAAACGGATCGCCTTGGACATTCTGCTGCGCTGAACAGCCCGATATCATCGGATTTATAATCCTTCCCGATCAACCCTTTATAAAATATACTATGGACGGACATAGTGGCGCCCTTGCGCTAAATACGTACGTACATATTTGATGAGCCGCAGCGCATCTCGCCTGCCGGAATTCATCAGGGATCACCACAATGTCAGCACCCGTCGTCCTCGTTACCGGCGCCCTTAGCGGCATCGGCCGCGCCACCGCCGAAGCCTTTGCCCGCGAGGGCGCGAAGGTCGTCATCTCCGGCCGCAATGCCGAAACCGGCGAAGCCGTCGCCGCGGAGCTGCGTAATCTCGGCGGCGAAGCGCATTTCATCCGTGCCGACGTCCGCCACGATGATGATCTGCGCGCACTGGTCGACGGCACCGTCGCCAAATTCGGTCGTCTCGACATCGCGGTCAACAATGCCGGGACCGAAGGCCAGTCCGGCCCGATCACCGATCAGACGCCGGAAAGCTATGCGGCGATGTTCGACACCAACGTGCTCGGCGTGCTGCTCAGCATGAAGCACCAACTGCGGGTGCTCCAGGCCCAGGGCTCGGGCTCGATCATCAACATCTCGTCGGTGCTCGGCCAGGCTGCCTATGCCAATGCAGCGCTCTACACCGCCAGCAAGCATGCCGTCGAAGGCCTGACCAAGGCGGCTGCCCTCGAGGGCGCTCCGTTCGGCGTCCGCGTCAACGCCGTCGCGCCGGGCCCGATCGACACGCCGATGCTCGACCGCTTCACCGGTGGCGAAGAGGGCAAGGCCGGCCTCGCCTCGACCCTACCGTTGGGCCGCACCGGCGCGCCGGACGAGATCGCCCAGGCAGTGGTCTTCCTCGGTTCCGACAAGGCCTCGTTCATCACCGGCCATGTCGTCAACGTCGATGGCGGCAAGCGCGCCGCTCTCTGATAAAATACCGGGCGGTCCTTTGGGGCCGCCCTTTTTTTGCGAGGTATCGCCATGACCGACAAACCGATCCGCATCCCCGGCCCCGACCATCCCATCAGCATCGAGCCGAGCACCGTCCGCGTGAAGGTTACGGCGGACGACCAGATAATCGCCGACACAGCCAACGCCCTCGTCCTGCGCGAGGCCAATTATCCGGCCGTCCTCTACATCCCACGCGAGGATGCCAACCTGGCGCTACTCTCGCGCACCGACCATATGACCTATTGCCCGTACAAGGGCGACGCCTCCTATTTCTCGCTGCCTGCCGGCGTCGACAAGGCCGAGAATGCGATCTGGACCTATGAGGCGCCCTATGATGCGGTCGCGCAGATCAAAGACCATCTCGCTTTCTACACGGACCGCGTCACGATCGAGCAATTGCCAGCATCCTGATACCGCATGGGCGCGTTGAGGAGTGGACGAACGGGTGAGACGCCTCTACATAGTTTCATCTGTTACCACTTTGCTCTTCGGAGACTCATGATGACCGACACGAACGATAACCCCATGGGCCTGGACGGCTTCGAGTTCGTCGAGTTCACCGGGCCCGATCCCGATGCGCTGGCGGATCTGTTCGTGAAGATGGGCTTCACCCATGTCGGCACCCACCGTTCCAAGAATGTCCGCCGCTACGCCCAGGGCGACATCAACTTCCTGCTCAACATGGATGGCAACGGCCAGGTCGCGAATTTCCGCGACCAGCATGGCCCCTCGGCGAACGCGATGGCGTTCCGCGTTGCCGATGCCGCCAAGGCGCTGAAGCTCGCGGTCGAACGCGGCGCGGTCGCCGTCGAGGGCAAGGTCGGCCCGGCCGAGCTCAACATCCCGGCGATCGAAGGCATCGGCGGCGCGAACCTCTATCTGGTCGACCGCCGCGGGGCCGCGACGATCTACGACATCGACTTCGAGCCCGTAGAGGGGGCGTCGCCCGACCAGCATACAGTCGGCCTGCACACGCTCGACCACCTCACTCATAACCTGCAGCGCGGGCGGATGGATTATTGGGCGAATTATTACGAGAGCATCTTCAACTTCCGCCAGATCCGCTATTTCGACATCGAGGGTCAGGCCACAGGCCTCTTCTCCAAGGCGATGACCGCGCCCGACGACAAGATCCGCATCCCGCTCAACGAAAGCCAGGACGAGCATTCGCAGATCGAGGAGTTCATCAAGGACTATAAGGGCGAAGGCATCCAGCATCTCGCGCTGGCGACCGACGACATCTTCGCGACGGTCGATGCCCTGCGCGCCAACGGCATCCGTTTTCAGACCACGCCGCAGACCTATTTCGACCTGATCGACAAGCGCCTGCCCGGCCACAATCACGACGTCGAGGAGATGCGCAAGCGCGACATCCTGATCGACGGCGCGCCGGAAACCGGCGGCGGCCTGCTGCTGCAGATCTTCACAGAGAACATGGTGGGCCCGATCTTCTTCGAGATCATCCAGCGCAAGGGCAATGACGGCTTCGGCGAGGGCAACTTCAAGGCGCTGTTCGAGAGCATCGAGCTCGACCAGATCCGCAGGGGTGTCGTGCCCGGAGCGGTCGAGGCCTGACTTCCTTCTCCCCCTGTGGGAGTTTGACCATTTCCCGGGTAAATCATGCTCCCAGCATGATTTAGAAATATCCGGGGGATATTTCGGCCCGTAAAATGGGCAAACTGGTGGCCCGAAGGGCCGGATGAGGGGGAGTGAGGCTCGGAACGATCGAGTGTCCCCCTCACCCTCCCATCGCTTCGCGATGGGCCCCTCCCTCTCCCACAGGGGGAGAGGGTAAGAGGAGCGACCGCGTGTCCGACTACCAAACCGGCTTAGGCAACCACTTCGCAACCGAGGCAGTGCCCGGCGCCCTGCCCATTGGCCGCAATTCCCCGCAAAAGCCCCCCTTCGGCCTCTACACAGAACAACTCAGCGGCAGCGCGTTCACTTCCCCGCGCCCCGAAAACCGCCGCTCCTGGCTCTACCGCCTGCGTCCCTCCGCCGCCCACCCCGCCTTCACCCGCTACACCGGCGCAAAGCGTTTCGCCCCCGGCATCAGCCAGCAGCCCCTCGCGCCCAATCGCCTGCGCTGGGGGCCACTCGATCTGGAGGATGATGCCGACTGGCTCGACAGCCTGACGACGATGATCGTCGCCGGCGACGGCCCGAAGAGCCAGGCCGGCGTCGCCATGCACATCTACCGCGCCTCGAAGGACATGGTCGATCGCGCCTTCGTCTCGGCGGACGGCGAACTGCTGATCCTGCCGGAGATGGGCGCCCTCACCCTCTATACCGAGCTCGGCCGGATCGACGTGAAGCCCGGTGAGATCGCCCTGATCCCGCGCGGCGTGCGCTTCCGCGTCGTGCTGCCCGAGGGCAAGGCGCGCGGCTATGTCGCCGAGAATCACGGGGTGCCCTTCCGCCTCCCCGATCTCGGCCCGATCGGCGCGAACGGCCTCGCCAACCCACGCGATTTCGAGACGCCGGTCGCCTGGTTCGAGGACCGCGAGGGCGATGTCGAGCTGGTGCAGAAGTTCCTCGGCAACCTGTGGACGACCAATCTCGGCCGGTCGCCGATGGATGTCGTCGCCTGGCACGGCAATTACGCGCCGTGGAAATATGATCTCGCGCGCTTCAACACGATCGGCACGGTCAGCTTCGACCATCCCGATCCCTCGATCTTCACCGTGCTCACCTCGCCCAGCGACGTGCCGGGCACCGCCAACGTCGATTTCGTGATCTTCCCCCCGCGCTGGATGGTGGCGGAAAATACCTTTCGCCCACCCTGGTTCCACCGCAACGTGATGAGCGAATGCATGGGCCTGATCTCGGGCGCCTATGACGCCAAGGCCGACGGCTTCAATCCAGGGGCGCTCTCGCTGCACAACCAGATGAGCGGCCACGGCCCCGACGTCGCAAGCTGGAAGGGCGCGAGCGAGGCCGAGCTGAAGCCGCACAAGATCGATGGCACCATGGCCTTCATGATCGAGAGCCGCTGGGTCTTCCACCCGACCGACTATGCGCTGGAAACCGGCGCGCTCGACGAGGATTATGATCAGGTATGGACGGGATTTCCGAAGGCGGAATTGCCGGGATAGGCGCGCCTGGCAATGAGCCGGAATCCGGTGTCTCGTCTTTGACGCCCAGTCGAGACGACAGGCTACCGCAGACGTGACCTGTACCGCGCAGGCGAACGTAAGCGCAGGCTGCGCCAATCAGCGTCGCGCTTGGGATCAGCCAGTCACTCGGTTTTGAATCTCGCGGCTGGCCACCTAGGTTGGTCGGATGCAAACCTCATCTTCCTCCGCTGCGCGGCTGGCGCCACCCCCCAGGCTCGTGCCGGGGAACAGCGTCTTGCTCGATTTCGACGGAACGCTGGTCGATATCGTCGATCGGCCCGATCTGGTGACGGTCGATGCCGCACTGATTGAGCTGCTTCGGCGGCTGGCGGGAACCTTTTCCGGCCGAATCGCCTTAGTCAGTGGACGATCGGTCGAGCAGCTCCACGCCTTTCTGGGGCACGCGCTGGACGGCATCGCGATCGTCGGGAGCCATGGGGCCGAAATCCATGCCGGCACGCGGCGACTATCCGCGAGCCGTGCTCAGGCGTTGATTGCCGCGGAGCATATCATCCGCGCAGCGTTCGCCGACCGGGAGGGGATTGTCGTGGAGGTCAAATCGCTCGGCGTCGCGGTGCACTATCGCCTCGCGCCCGAGGTCGGGCCGGCCGCACATGCTCTGGCCGGTCGCATCGCGGCCGAAAATGGCCTGGCATTGCAGGAAGGAAAAATGATGATCGAACTTCGCGGCGCTGGCCATGACAAGGGCACGGGGATCACCGCGCTGATGGAACAGCCGCCCTTTGCCGGGACGAGTCCGGTCTTTGCGGGCGACGACGTTACCGACGAGGCAGGCTTTGCCGCGGTCGCGGCGCTTGGCGGCATGGGCGTGCTTGTCGGCCCGCCACGCGCCACGATCGCGGGCTATCGGCTCGACGATGTCGCTGCGGTGCGTGCATGGCTGGAGACGGCGGCGTGACGGCAACGCTGGACCTTTGGCCGATCGGCAATTGCCAGGTATCAGCGCTTGTCGATCGCGCGGGACGTTTCGTCTGGGGCTGTACGCCGCGGGTCGATGGCGACCCCGCCTTCTGCTCGCTGCTCGATGACGCCCCGCCAGCGGGTGCCGACGCCTATGGATTCTGGGAGATCGACCTGGACGGCGTCGTGGAGACGACTCAATCCTATCTCCGCAACACCCCGGTGCTCGTCACGCGGCATGCCGATGCCCAGGGCAATGCGATCGAGGTCATCGATTTTTGTCCGCGGTTCAAACGGGCCGGCAGGATGTATCGTCCGGTCGCATTTGCCAGGATCGTCCGACCAGTCTCGGGCAGCCCGCGCATCCGCATCAGGCTGCGCCCGGCGCGGCAATGGGGCGCATCGCGCGCGCCCATCACCCGCGGATCGAACCACATACGCTATCTGGTCGAGGACAGCGTACTGCGCCTTTCGACCACCGCGGCGGTCGGCTGGATCGAGGACGAACGGCTGTTTCGCGTCGAGCGGTCGCTCTATTTCTTCCTTGGCCCCGACGAGAGCTTTTCGCAGGAGATCGGCGGCGCGCTGGAATCGATGCTCGACCACACGATCGACGAATGGCGGCACTGGGTGCGCGGCCTGGCGACGCCCTATGAATGGCAGGAAGCGGTGATCCGGTCCGCGATCACCCTCAAGCTGTGCCAGCATGAGGAAACCGGCGCGATCGTCGCGGCGCTGACGACATCCATCCCCGAACATGCCGGGTCGCAGCGCAACTGGGACTATCGCTATTGCTGGGTGCGCGACGCCTATTACACGGTCCAGGCGCTGAACCGGCTTGGGGCGCTCGACGTGCTCGAGGGGTATCTCGAATATCTGCGCAACATCGTCGACAACGCGGCCAGCGGGCATATCCAGCCGCTCTATGGCGTCGGCGGGGAGGCTACGCTGATCGAGCGCGAGGCAACGGCGCTCAGCGGGTATCGCGGCATGGGGCCGGTGCGGGTCGGTAACCAGGCCTATGAGCAGATCCAGCACGACGCTTATGGCCAGATCATCCTTTCCAACGCACAGGCATTCTTCGATCACCGACTGTTGCGGATCGGCGGCGTCGAGGATTTCAAGGCGCTCGAACCCGTGGGCGAAAGGGCGTGGGAGAAATATGACCAGCCCGACGCAGGTTTGTGGGAATTGCGGACCAAGAGCCATGTCCACACCTATTCCGCCGCGATGTGCTGGGCGGCGTGCGACCGGCTGGCCAATGCCGCCGGGGTGCTTGGGCTGGCGGATCGCCAGGCCTTTTGGCGCGACCGGGCAACCGAGATGCGCCGACGGATCGAGCAGGCGTCCTGGCGGCCGGACAGCGCGCGATTGTCGGCCACCTTTGCCGGGGACGATCTGGATGCGAGCCTGCTCCAGCTGCTTGACCTGCGCTTCCTCGCCCCCGACGATCCGCGCTTCCTTGGCACGCTCGACGCGGTCGAGGGCGGGTTGCGGCGCGGATCGCACATGCTGCGCTACGCGACCGAAGACGATTTCGGCCTGCCGCACACCGCGTTCAACGTCTGTACCTTCTGGCTGATCGAAGCCCTGCATTTCACCGGCCGCGACGCTGATGCTCGCGCACTGTTCGAGGAGATGCTGTCGCGCCGCACGCCTGCGGGGCTGTTGTCCGAAGATATCGATCCGGTGACCGGCGAGCTCTGGGGCAATTACCCCCAGACCTATTCGCTCGTCGGGATGGTCAATTGCGCCGTCCTGCTGAGCAAACCCTGGAGCTCGATCCGATGAGCCGGCTGATCGTGATCTCCAATCGGGTATCGGCGCCGACCGCCGATCAGCCCGGCGCACAGGGCGGACTGGCCGTCGCGCTGACCGCCGCGCTGCGCGAGGCTCACGGAATCTGGTTCGGCTGGTCGGGCGGGACGGGGGAAACGGGCGAACTCAAATTCGAGACCTATGACGGCGTCACCTCGGCGACGATCGATCTGCCCGAACAGGATGTCGAGGAATATTATGACGGCTATGCCAACCGGACCTTGTGGCCCCTGTTTCACTATCGGCTCGGCCTGACCGAGTTCGAGCGCGATTTCCAGGGCGGCTATGAGCGCGTGAACCGCGTGTTCGGCGACGTTATCGGGCCGCATCTCCTGCCGGACGATCTGATCTGGGTGCATGATTATCACCTGATCCCGCTCGGATGGGTGTTGCGCCAGCGCGGGCTGACCAACCGGCTCGGCTTTTTCCTGCACATCCCCTGGCCGCCGACCCGGCTGCTGACCGCCCTTCCCGAACATCGCCGGCTGGTCGAGGCGCTGTTCGCCTATGACGTGATCGGATTCCAGTCCGACGAATGGCTCGAGACCTTCCATGATTATGTCATCAACCAGATGGGCGGGTCGATCGGCGAGAATGGGGAAATCACGGTCGGCGGGCGGACGATCCGGGCGATCGCGTGCCCGATCGGAATTGATGCGAAGGAATTCGTCGCCGGTGCGAATAGTGCGCAGGCGCGGGCGACCCATGCCCGGATGATCGAAAGCTCGGCCGGGCGCAGCATGATCGTCGGCGTCGACCGGCTCGATTATTCGAAGGGGCTGGAAGAACGGTTCAACGGCTATCAGCGGTATCTCGAAACGCATACCGACGCGCATTCCAACGTCTATCTGCTGCAGATCGCGCCGCCCTCACGGGCGTCGGTACAAAGCTATCAGGATATCCGGGCGCAGCTCGATGCGCTGTCCGGCCGGATCAATGGCGCCTTTGCCGATATCGACTGGGTCCCACTGCGCTACGTCAACCAGGGCTTCCCGCGCAACGTGCTTGCTGGCGTGTATCGCGCGGCCCGGATCGGTCTCGTCACGCCGCTGCGCGATGGGATGAACCTGGTCGCGAAGGAGTATGTCGCGGCGCAGGACCCCGACGATCCCGGCGTGCTGATCCTGTCGCGGTTCGCCGGCGCCGCCGCGCAGCTCGACAATGCCCTGCTGGTCAATCCGTACAGCCCCGACGACATCGCGGAGGCGATCGAGCGCGCGTTGGCGATGCCGCGCGAGGAGCGGATCGCGCGGTGGCGGCCGATGTTCGAGAATGTCCGCAACGAGGACGTCATCTGGTGGCGCAAGCGCTTTACCGATGCGCTGGCGGCGCTGCCGGTCGTCGCCTGACCCGCGAAAGCTTTCGGGCCTCGAACGTCAGCGATCGGCCCAAGCCCGATTCAAGCCCCCGTCCCTTCGTGCTGGAATCTCCCGAACACCCGGGCCTGCCGATCCACGGCCGGCCGGCAAGTATCCGATTCAAGCCGAAAGAACAGCGCGATGAAAAACCGATACCTCTCGCGAAATTCGGCGAGTAAAAATACAATATCGCTGCAATATGCCACATCGTCGGAAACTCGAATGCCGCAGTCCCGAGCATCCCACAATCCGCGACTCACAATAATTCTCAGACAACCCTCAAGAACCACCCGATTTCGCCATACTCGCAGGTGCCTCGCATAAATCGACGATTATTTGATGAAATCGAGCGTTGTCGTGCAGGCTCCAACATCTGTTCATCTGCGATACTGCGTCACGGCTCCAACCGCCGAAAGCATTACTGCCGCACCGGCTGGCCCACCCAGGCGGGTGCATCCCCGATCACCGGCAAAGCGCTTGGATCGAACAACGCCACCCGCTCGACTACCGATCGATTCAACGGCGTCATCAGGCATGCGAGGGCGTGAGCATCATCCCGCCCCGCTCTTTCCCATGACCGATCCATTACCGCATCACGGGCGGCGTGCCGGCGTAGCGACAGGAGAAGGCGAGGCTTAGTAGGACCGCCCCACCAGAACGCGTTCCACCGCCGGTTCGCCGGTGAACAGGCACGCGCCATCGGCCGCGGCCGCGTCCATCGCAGCATTGCGAATGGTCAGCTTCAGCCCCTTCAGCCGCTCCACGACCTTGCCGAGCGCGGCGCCGGTCGGCTTCGACCATTGCACTTCGACCCAGCCGGGGTTCTTCACGCCCTCGGCAAAAGCCCGCTCCAGCCCCGCGAAATCGGTGACGTCGCGCGCAATGTTCGCCTCGAGCCGCTCACGCGCCTGGCGATGAAGCTGCCCCTGGATGACCTCCAGCAGCCCGGCCGCCTCGACCAGGAAATCGTCCTGGGCCACCACAGCGCTGTCGAGCTTGCCGTCCTCGCGGTAAAGCCGGTCGCGCCGGATCACCGAGACGTTTCCGCCGGCCACATCGCGCCCACCGACCTCGATGATGATCGGCGCGCCCTTCTTCACCCAGCCCCAGCGCTTCGTCGCCGCCTTGGCGGGCTTGAGGTCGAGCAGCGCCCGCACCGGCTCGCCGAACGCCCACTGCTGGGCCAGCCCGGCCTGCAATGCCTTGCAATAATCGACGATCGCCGCGTCTTCCGGCTGGTCGCGCAGCATCGGCACGATCACGATCTGCCACGGTGCGATGCGGGGCGGCACGCGCAGCCCGTCATCGTCGCCATGGACCATGATGACGCCGCCGATCATGCGCGTCGACACGCCCCAGCTCGTGGTATTGGCCAGTTCGAGCTCGCCTGCGGCATTCTGGAAGCGGATATTCTGCGCGCTCGCGAAATTGGTGCCGAGGAAATGGCTGGTGCCCGCCTGGAGCGCCTTGCCGTCCTGCATCATCGCCTCGATCGAATAGGTCGCGACGGCGCCGGGGAAGCGCTCATTCTCCGGCTTCTCGCCCGCGACCACCGGCAGCGCGAGGCAGTCCTCGGCGAAGCTGCGATAGACTTCGAGCATCTTCAGCGTCTCTTCGCGCGCCTCCTCGGCGGAGGCGTGGGCAGTATGCCCTTCCTGCCACAGGAACTCGCTGGTGCGCAGGAACATGCGCGTGCGCATCTCCCAGCGCACGACGTTCGCCCATTGGTTGATCAGCACCGGCAGGTCGCGCCACGACTGGACCCAGCGCGCAAAGGCAGTGCCGATCACCGTCTCCGATGTCGGCCGCACGACCAGCGGCTCTTCCAGCTTTGCGGTCGGATCGGGCATCAGCCCGCCCTTGCCGTCGCTCACCAGCCGGTGATGCGTGACGACCGCCATCTCCTTGGCGAAGCCTTCGACATGCTCCGCTTCCTTCTCGAAATAGGAAAGCGGGATGAACAGCGGGAAATAGCAATTCTCATGGCCGGTCGCCTTGATCCGGTCGTCGAGCAGGCGCTGGATCCGCTCCCAGATGCCATAGCCCCATGGCCGGATGACCATGCAGCCGCGCACGCCGGATTCCTCGGCGAGATCGGCTTCCGCAATGACGGACTGGTACCAGGCCGAGAAATCGGCCTCGCGGGTGACGGGGAGTGCATGCTTGATCATGCGAGGCCGGATAGCCCGAAAGACCCGCTGGTCAAAGAGGGCTTTCGAGCGCGCTTGCGAGTCTACGGCTCGGATGGTCTATTGCCGACCGGGGGGGGACCGACATGTCCTATTTCGGCCGTGAGAACGGCTACAGGGGCGGTGCCACGATCGGCATCACCGCAATCGTATTGGTCTTCGGCGCGCGCTACGCTTTCAAGATGCTCCTGCCGGTGTTCGGCATGGGGCCGGCCCCGGCTTTGCCGGAAATCCACCAGTCCCTAATCTCGGATCCGACATCGGGCGCCCTGTTCCGGACGATCGACGCCACATTCCCGGCCGACCTCAAGCGGCTGGAAAGCGATATCGAGAACCGCCTCAAACATAATCAGGGCCCGAAAGAAATATCGGTCGCGACCCAGGCCTTCCTCAATGACTTGCGCAAGCGCCATCTCGCGGACCTTGCCCAGGCCCCGCATGACAATCTGACTGAGCTGCTCGCCGCCGAGATCGACCTTATCAACAATTTACGCGAGGAATCCCCGCCGCTCTGCGCGAAATTCGGCGGGTCGAATCTCTCTTTGGCGGAGATGCCCGACGGAAGGCCGCGCGAGCTGATGACCAGCTTCGTCGTCGCCCAATGGCGCGCTATGGCGGCTGGCCGCGACACCCCCGCAAAAAGGGCAAGGGGCCCACTCGCGACCGCCGACCGGGAAGCAGTGGCGAAGGCGTTGCGTCGCGACGGCATGTCCCAACTCGAGTTCGAAGCCTTTGCGCGCAACCAGATCAGTGATGCCAGCGTCGATATTGGGTGCGGCGTCACCCATCATCTGATCCGGGCGATCAGTTCCCTTCCCGGTGAACAGCGCGATCGGGTTTTCGCGACCATGATGGCTGGGGAAACGAGCTGATGCTTGCCGCGGGGGCGCCGTCGGCCTAGCGCACCCGCGTGCCTAACAACACGGACCGCATTCTCCCCGCCATTGCGCTTCGTCTACTATCGGTCGCGTTCCTCGCGACGATGGCGGCCCTGATCAAGCTTGCGGAGATGCGCGGCGCGCGCCTGTCGGAGATATTGTTCTTCCGGCAGGCGGTCGGGGTACCGCTGGTCGCGACGGTGATCGCGCTCGGCCCCGGACTTGCGACGATCCGGACCGGCCAGTTCCCCGCCCATATCATGCGCGCCGTCGTAGGGCTGACCAGCATGACATGCCTGTTCACCGCGGTGACGTTGCTGCCGCTCGCCGAATCGACCACCTTACAATTCACCGTACCGATCTTTGCGACAATCCTCGGTGCGCTGGTGCTGGGAGAGCCGACCGGCTGGCATCGCTGGCTCGCCGTCGTGACGGGTTTCGTGGGCGTGCTGATCGTCGCCCGGCCTGGCACCGGGCATTTCATGCTGTGGGGCACCGTGGCGGGCCTTACCGCCGGGTTCCTAACCGCCGTCATCTCGATCCAGCTTCGCCGGATCGGGCGTACCGAGAATCCCTTCACCACCGTGTTCTGGTTCGCGACCCTCTCCATGGTGCCACTGAGCATCGCCTATGCGTTCGATCATCAGGCGCATTCGGTGGATGTCTGGCTGCTCCTGATCGGCATCGGCGTCGTCGGCAATCTCGGCCAGATCGCGCTCACCACGGCACTCAAGCTCGGTCCGGTTTCGATCGTCGTGCCGATGGACTATTCGTCGCTGCTCTGGGCGACGCTGTACGGCTGGCTGCTGTTCGGCACCTTGCCGGGTCTCGCGACATGGATCGGCGCACCGATCATCATCGGCAGCGGCCTCTACATCGTCTGGCGTGAGCATATCCGGCGACGGACCGAAACCGAACAGGCGATCGTTTAGCCTCCCGGCTTGCCTACACGACATCCATCCGCATGATGGGCGGGCATATTCGGGAGAAAAAGATGCAGGTCGATCAGGACAGCGCGAGGGTAAGCTTTCCGCCACCCCTCATCTATGTCGGCCTGCTGCTGCTGGGGTTCGCCTGGACCGGCCTGACCGGCAGGCTCGGCCCCGCCGGAACGCTCTCGTTCGTCACCGGTGGCGCCTTTTTCGTCATCGGCGCCGCAGTGATCATCGCAAGCTCGGAACGATTCCGCAGCGCGGGGACCGCCGCACGGCCCTGGCGCGCATCGAGCAGCCTGGTGACGACCGGCATCTACCGCGTCACGCGCAACCCGATGTATCTCGGCATGGCGATCCTTCACGCCGGGCTCGCGTTCCTCTTCAACAGCTTCACCGCTCTTTTGCTACTGCCGGTCGCGATCCTGCTGATCCGCACCCAGGTGATCGCGCGCGAGGAACGGTATCTGCTCGGCAAGTTCGGCGCCGACTATGTCGCCTACAAGAAAAGCGTCCCGCGCTGGTTCTAGGCTTTCGCCGCCCTTGCCTCGTCGAGCAGCCGTTTAGCCCGCAGATACATCTCGATGCGCTGAGCCGCGAACAGGCCGAGTGCAAGAACGACGAGCGTATCGGTCAGCATCGCGACGTTCAGATGGAGCGCGCTGCTCCCCGCACGCGCCGCAGCGCGCAACCCGACGATCACGAACAGGAAGGCGATACCGGCAAGCGAAGCCTTCTGGTTGAGCTGGTGCGTCTCCGGATCGACGGTGATCCGCATCGCCTTGCCCCGCTGCCATCCGAGAGCCGCACCCACCACAAGGGCACCCGCGCACAACCCCCAACCGAGCAAAGTCGGCGGGAACTGCACCAGTATCCAGGCACAGACGAGCAGGTAGATAGTCGGGAAGATCCACAGCCGCTCGATCCTGAGCGGCCGAAGCCGGGTCAGGCGCCGGGCGCGAAAGGCAAAGACCAGGACGAAGATCGCGGTCGGCAGCGCATATTGAATCCAGCCCGCTGGCTGCCCGGCATGAACCTGCATTGGCCTCTATCCCCCGATTGACCCGTGTATCGTCATCTCAGCGGGCGGCGCCGCGCGCGGCCCGGAAGGTCGGGGAGCGGCCATCGCTCCCCTCCCCGCTCATTCGGCCGCCTGGGCCAGTTCCTGATCCTTCCACACCAGCACCGGCTTGCGCGCGGCCAGCGTCTCGTCGAGCCGGCTGCGCGGCGCGAAGTGCGGCGCGGACTTCAGCGCGACATCGCCCGCCTTGGCCCGTTCCGCCACCGAGCGCAGCGCGCCGATGAACTGGTCGAGCGCTGCCTTGCTCTCCGTCTCGGTCGGCTCAACCAGCATCGCGCCGTGCACCACCAGCGGGAAGTACATGGTCATCGGGTGATAGCCCTCGTCGATCAGCCCCTTGGCGACGTCGATCGTCGAGAAGCCCTCGGCCAGGTTCGAATCCGAGAACAGAGCCTCATGCATGCACGGCCCCGACGCCCCGAACGGCGCGTCGAGCGTGCTGTCGAGCGACCGCAGGATATAGTTCGCGTTGAGCACCGCATCCTCGGCGACCTGGCGCAGACCGTCGGCACCATGGCTGAGGATATAGGTCAGTGCCCGGGTGAACATGCCCATCTGGCCCTGGAAGGCGACCATGCGGCCGAAGCTGCCGGCATGATGTTTCTCGGCCGTCTCTTCCTCGACCAGGCGGAAGCCGTCCGCCGTCTGCTCGACGAAGGGCAGCGGCGCATAGGGGGCCAGCGCCTCCGAGAACACCACCGGCCCCGAGCCCGGTCCGCCGCCGCCATGCGGGGTGGAGAAGGTCTTGTGCAGGTTGATGTGCATCGCGTCGATGCCGAGATCACCCGGGCGGACGCGCCCGACGATCGCATTGAAGTTCGCGCCGTCACAATAGACCAGCCCGCCCGCTTCATGCACGGCGTCGGAGATCTTGCGCATGTCGCGCTCGAACAGCCCGCAGGTATTGGGGTTGGTGATCATCACGCCGGCAACGTCGGGCCCGAGCCGCGCGGTCAGCGCCGCCAGGTCGACCCGGCCTTCACTCGTCGCGGGGATATCCTCGACCGAATAGCCGGCAAACGCCGCCGTTGCCGGGTTGGTGCCGTGCGCACTCTCCGGCACCAGGATCACCTTGCGATGCCCCTCGCCGCGCGCTTCCAGTGCGGCGCGGATCGCCAGGATACCGCACAATTCGCCGTGCGCGCCGGCCTTGGGGCTCATCGCGACCGAGTGCATGCCGGTCAGCGTCACCAACCAGTGCGCGAGCTGATGGATCACCTCGAGCGCGCCCTGCACCGTATCGACCGGCGCAAGCGGATGGATGTCGGCGAAACCCGGCAACCGCGCCATCTTCTCGTTGAGGCGCGGATTATGCTTCATCGTGCACGAGCCAAGCGGAAACAGGCCGAGGTCGATCGCATAATTCTGCCGCGACAGGCGCGTATAGTGGCGCACCGCTTCAGGCTCGGACAGGCCCGGAAGCCCGATCGGCTTGGACCGGCCCAGGCTGCCGAGGCGCGAGGCGACCTGGGCCGGCGCAGCTACTTCGACGCCGCTCGTCTCGGTCGAGCCGATCTCGAAGATCAGCGCCTCTTCCAGCATCAGCGCCTTGTTACCGGTGAAGGTCGGGGCGGTTGCGACGCCTGCCTCGGGGCGCTCCGGGCGCCAACCGCTTGCGTTGATCGTCATGCCAGCACCTCCTGGAGCGCGGAGGCAAGTGTCTCCACATCCTCCATGGTCGTGGTTTCGGTCACCGCGACGACCAGTCCGGTCGCGAGGCCCGCTTCGTCGGGGTAGAGTCGCCCGAGCGACACGCCGGCCAGAATCCCGCGTTCGGCGAGCGTGCGGACCACCGGCCGCGCCTCGACCGGCAGCTTCAGCGTGAACTCGTTGAAGAAGCTGCCGTTGACGAGTTCGACACCCGGCACTTGCACCAGCCGCTCAGCCGCAGCCACCGCCCCGGCATGGTTGGTCTCGGCCAGCGCACGCAGCCCTGCCTCGCCCAGCAGGGTCATGTGGATCGAGAAAGCCAGCGCACACAGCCCGGAATTGGTGCAGATGTTCGAGGTCGCCTTTTCGCGGCGGATATGCTGCTCGCGCGTGGAGAGCGTCAGCACGAAGCCGCGACGCCCATCGGCATCGAGCGTCTCGCCGCAGAGCCGGCCCGGCATCTGGCGAAGATATTTCTCCTTGCACCCGAACAGCCCGACATAGGGACCGCCGAACTGGAGGCCGACACCGATCGACTGGCCTTCGCCAACGACGATGTCGGCATCCATCTCGCCCGGCGACTTGATCGCGCCAAGCGCCACCGGCTCGGTAACGACGGCGATCAGCAACGCCTTCTTGGCGTGGCAGGCCGCAGCCAGCTCGGACAAGTCCTCGATACGGCCCAGAATGTCGGGATACTGGACGACGACGCAGGAGGTGTCGTTGTCGATCGCTGCGATCAGGTCGGCAATGTCGGTTTCGGCCGACAATGTCGGCGAGCCCGTTTCGAGCACATCGCCGGTGAACTTCGCCATGGTCTTCGCGACCGAGACGTAATGTGGATGGAGCCCGGTCGACAGGATCGCCTTGGCCCGCTTGGTCACCCGGCGCGCCATGCCGATCGCTTCCCAGCACGCGGTCGAGCCGTCGTACATCGATGCGTTCGCCACATCGGTGCCGAGCAGCCGCGCCACCTGGGTCTGGAACTCGAACAGCATCTGCAGCGTGCCCTGAGCGATCTCGGGCTGGTACGGCGTATAAGCCGTCAGATACTCGCCGCGCTGGATCAGGTGATCCACGCTCGCCGGCACATGATGCTTATAGGCGCCGCAGCCAAGGAAAAAGGGCGCGTCGCCCGCCGCCAGGTTCTTGCGCGCCAGCGCCGCCATATGGCGCTCGACGGCCAGTTCGCTCGCATGGCCGGGCAACCCGTGGATTGGGCCGTCGAGCTGGGCGACCGCGGGAACATCGACGAACAGATCGTCGATTGAGTTGGCGCCGATCACGGCGAGCATCGCCTGACGATCGTTGTTGGTAAGAGGCAGGTAACGCATTCACGCAATCTCCCCCCTCCCGCCTGCGGGAGGGGTCGGGGGTGGGCGCCCGGCTAATTCCGGGCGGTTCGCCGGAGGTGAGCGCGAGCCCACCCCAGTTTTGATTCCCGTCGGGCCGAAATGCCTCCCAGGCATTTCTCAATCATGCCGGGGGCATGATTGACCCGATGGCAATCCAAACTCCTCCCGCAAGCGGGAGGGGAGTAAGTCACATCAAAGCTTCGCGACAAACGCCGCGTAGGCAGCCTCGTCCATCAGGCCCTTCAGTTCTTCCAGATCGCTGAGGGTCAGCTTGAAGAACCAGCCCTCGGCCTCGGGATCTTCGTTGACGAGGCCCGGATTGTCGCCGAGCGCCGGGTTACCTTCGATCACGGTGCCCGAGACCGGCGAATAGACGTCGGACGCTGCCTTGACCGATTCGACCACGGCGGCATCGTCGCCCTTTGCAAGTTCCTTGCCCTCTGCAGGCACATCGACGAACACGATGTCGCCGAGTTGGCTCTGCGCATATTCGCTGATGCCGACCGTCCCGACGTCGCCGTCGACATCGACCCATTCATGATCTTCGGTGAAATAACGGCTCATGGCTCACTTGCCTCCTGTACGGACGTAGCGGTGGGGAATTAACGGCATTGCGGCGACGGTCGCCTGATGAACCTTGCCGCGCTGCGAAAGCTGGATGACGGTGCCGATGGCTGACATCGCGACCGGCACATAAGCCATGGCGATCGGCGCACCGAAGCTCGGGGCAAAGCCACCACTGGTGACCCTGCCGACATCCGAGCCGTCGGCATCGACCACCGCCGCACCCTCGCGCACCGGCTGGCGGCCTTCGACGACAAGCCCGACGCGCTTTACGACCGGGCCCTGCTCTCGCTCGAGCAGGATGCGTTCGGCACCCATGAAATTGCCTTCTTCGCGGCGACGCTTGGACAAGGCGAAACCGAGGTCGGCCATCACCGGCGTCGTCTCGGGATCGAGATCATGGCCGTAGAGCGGCAGACCCGCCTCGAGCCGCAGCGAATCGCGCGCGCCCAGTCCGATCGGCCTGACCTCTGCTTCGCCCGTCAGCGCCTCGGCAAGCGCCTCGGCGATCTCGCCCGGCACCGAGATTTCGAACCCGTCCTCACCGGTATAACCCGACCGGCTGATCCACAGAGGCGTACCGTTCCATTCGAACCCGCCGGCGGTCATGAACACCAGGGCCTCGACGCCCGGCACCAGCCGCGACAGCACGTCGACCGCCTTGGGGCCCTGGAGCGCGAGCAATGCCTGCTCGTCCATGATGTTGATCGTGATGTCGTCGGGCAGATGATCGAGAAAGTAAGAGATATCGTCATATTTGGTCGCGCCGTTCACGACCATGTAGATGCCGTCCTCACGGCGCGTGACCATCAGATCGTCGAGGATGCCGCCATTCTCCGCCAGCAGCAGCGAATAGCGCATCTTCGCGGTGCCGAGCCCCTTGATGTCGCCCGGCAGCAGCGCCTCGAGCGCGGCGTCGGCGCCTTCGCCGGTGAAGAGCAGCTGGCCCATATGGCTGACATCGAACAAGCCGGCGGACTCGCGGGTCCACAGATGCTCGGCCATGATGCCTTCATATTGTACCGGCATGTGATAGCCGGCGAACTCGACCATCCGGCCGCCACGCGCACGGTGCCACGCATCGAGCGGCAGGGTCTGGATTTCGATTTCGGGGCCTTCGGTGTCGCTCAATGCCGGTCTCCGTCGCAAGGTGTCACGGCGTTACGCAGCGCAGGATACGCCGAGTTTCGCCGCCCCCTCTGTCACGGGAACCTGAGAGCTTTGACCGCCCGCTGATGCAGGCCGGCTTACCCCTTCGGTGGGCCGCGCGAACGTCGCTCCAGCCGCTTTCCAGAGTGTCGATAGCCCGCGCGGTCCGGTGTGCCTGAGAGATTCCGGGGCGGTTGCTCCTTCGGCGCCCTGGATCGGGGATTCAATGCCAAGCTGTTGCTTTGACAAAGGTCCCGCGTCCGGGGTCTCTCCCGCGCGTGCCCATGAAGGTTGCCCCTCATCGACATTTCCGGTGTGGCGCGGCGCGGCAGGCGAGTCAATCGGGCTTGGCTGCTTTTACCTCACCCCATCAATTTGAGGGCACGGTCCCGCCAGCCGACATAGAGCGACTCCATGCCGGCAAGCTCGGCAAGCGCCGCGGGATCGCTTCGATGGTCGCCCGCGATCAGCAGGCCGAACACGCGCCGGACGGTCCAGTCGGGCAAGGGGCGCGCGACCATCGACAGGGTCTCGCCGGGTTCGGCCGTGCCTTCCTCGATCACGCGGTAATACCAGCCGCTGCGCCGTTCCTTGACCATCAGCGCCGGAAGCGCCGGCCAGTGCAGCCGCTCGCCCTGCTTCCAGCAGGGCTGCCGACCCTGACTTATCTCGACCAGTGCGCTGCCGAGGCGAAAACGATCACCGATACAGACCTGGCCCTCCATCAGCCCCAGGGTGGCGACATTCTCGCCGAACGCCCCCGGCCCGGCGAGCACCGGGTCGCTCGGCCTTTCCTCGCCCCACCGTGCATAATGGTCGTTCGGATAGTGATGCAGCGCCTTGTCCGGTCCGCCATGCACGGTCAGGTCGACCTGCTCGTCGCCCTCCAGCCCGAGGAATCCGATCTTTACCGGCCCCGAAACGGGAGACTTGGCAATGGCGCTGTTTTCACCACGCCCGAGATACCGTGCCCTGCCCGCAAGCAGGGCGAAGGCCCGAACGCCGGTCACCGCGTCGCGTTATACTTCAGCTGATCGTCGGTCAGCTGGAAACCGACAAGCGCTTCGAAGGTCGCACGCATCACCGCCTGGCGAATCTCGGGGCGGCTCAACGGGTCGACGGCAGCGTCGGTGCCGCCCGCCTTGCGCTTCTCGGTCAGCTTCTTGCGGACATCGTCGGACAGCGTGGCGGCGGCGCGGGCAATGGTGGTGGTCGCCTGACCGCTCGTGGTGGCGCGATCCTGCCCTGCGTTGAAATGCACCGAGACATGGCCGACGCGCTTGGCGATCACGGCGGTGCCGCCACGCACGACGGTGATGAAATAAGGCAGGTTCACGTCCCGCGCCGAATCGGTGCGGGTACGGCGCGCCTGGATGTCGAAGGTGACGGTGGTGATGATGTCGTCGGTCGCATCGGCACAGGTGGATCTGACATTGGTCATCACCGCGGCGACGTCGATCGCCGTCGCGGCGGTGCTCGCGGGAGGATCGAACAGCGTGATGTCGCCGGTCGCGGCAGGAACGCCGACATTGGGGCAAGCGGAACGGATAGCCGTGATGCCGCCCGTCTCGTCGATGTCGCCGGTGGTGGAGCAGCCGCCTGCCAGCAGCATCAATATGGCGGGAACGGCAAATTTCCGGGCTGTCACGGGCACACGCACCTTATCACATAGGAAGGGGCCTCGCGCTCGCGCGCACCGGCCCCGGAACGGCGGGCACCATAGGAACCGGCTTTCGCGCACGCAAGCAATCGCGTAGAGCGCTCCCCAATGACCGATCCCAAGAAGCCGCCGCTCGAACTGCTCATTGCCGCTCCCCGCGGCTTCTGTGCGGGTGTCGACCGTGCGATCCAGATCGTCGAGCTGGCGATCGAGAAATATGGCGCCCCGGTCTATGTCCGGCACGAGATCGTCCACAACAAATATGTCGTGGACGCCCTGCGTGAAAAGGGCGCGATCTTCGTCGAGGAACTGGAAGAGGTGCCGGACGGCGTGCCGGTGGTATTTTCCGCCCATGGCGTGCCCAAGGCGGTGCCGGCCAAGGCAGCGCAGCGCGGCCTTTCCTATCTCGATGCGACCTGCCCGCTCGTCTCCAAGGTCCATCGCCAGGCCGAACGCCTGGTAGCGGCCGGCCGCCACATCGTCTTTATCGGCCATGAAGGGCATCCCGAAGTGATCGGCACCTTCGGCCAGGTTCCGGAAGGATCCATGTCGCTGGTCGAGACCGTCGCCGACGTGGAGGCCATGCAGCCGGTCGATCCGGACAATCTGGCCTTCCTGACCCAGACGACCCTGTCTGTCGATGATACCGCCGCCATCGTGGAGGCGCTTCAGCAACGCTTCCCGGCGATCCAGGCGCCGCGCGGCGAGGATATCTGCTACGCAACCTCCAACCGTCAGGCCGCCGTCAAGAAGATCGCCAACGCCTGCGATGCGATGCTGGTGATCGGCGCGCCCAACTCCTCGAACTCGGTCCGGCTGGTCGAAGTCGCCGAGCGCGAGGGCACCCGCGCCCAGCTGGTGCAGCGCGCGAGCGACCTGAATTTCGATTTTCTGGACGGGGTTCGGACGCTCGGCATCACCGCTGGTGCCTCCGCGCCCGAGATATTGGTGCGCGAACTCGTCACGCGACTGTCCGAGCGTTTCGAGGTCAGCGAATATGAGGTCGAGACGACCCGCGAGACCATCTCCTTCAAGCTGCCCCGCGGCCTCGAAGTCGCGGCCTGACCTCATGGCCGTCTATACTCAGGTTTCGGCGGAGGCGCTGAGCGCCTTCCTCGCGCGCTTCGACCATGGCGAGCTCGTATCGGCCAAGGGCATCGCCGAGGGCGTCGAGAACAGCAATTACCTCGTCGATACGACGAAGGGCCGCTTCATCCTGACGCTCTACGAGAAGCGCGTCGATCTCGACGATCTTCCCTTCTTCTTCGCCATGATCGATCATCTCGGCAAGCATGAGCTGCCGGTTCCCCGCGCTCTGCCGGACCGCGACGGCACCGTGATCCATGAGATCGAGGGCCGCCCCGCCTGCCTGATCGAGTTCCTGACGGGCGTTTCGTTATCGCATCCCACCAGAACGCAGGCCTTCGCGACCGGCTCGGCGATGGGACGGATGCACGAGGCGCTGGCCGATTTCACGCTTACCCGCCCGAATTCGATGGGCGTCGATACGTGGCGACCGTTGTTCGAACGCTGTGGCCGCGATCTCGATGGCATTGCGCAAGGCCTCTACGACGATGTCGGCTTCGCGCTCGACTCCGTTCTCGCAAATTGGCCGGCCCATCTTCCGATCGGGGCGATCCATGCCGATCTCTTCCCCGACAATGTCTTGATGCGCGGCGATGTCGTGACCGGGCTGATCGATTTCTACTTCGCCTGCACCGATATTCGCGCCTACGACCTTGCCGTCATGCATACGGCCTGGTCCTTCGACGCGACGGGAGGCAAAGCCGATTGGGCGGTCGGACGGGCGCTGATCGACGGCTACACCCAGTCGATCGAGCTTCGGCCGGACGAACGCGCCGAATTGTCGACTCTGGCCAGGGGCGCCTGTATCCGTTTCCTGCTCTCCCGTGCCTGGGACTGGCTGAATACGCCGGCCGATGCACTGGTCACGCGCAAGGACCCGCTCGCCTATCTCCGCCGCCTGAGGGCCTATGAGGCGCAGGGTGAGACGCTGTTCGCATGACTGAATCGTCCTCCGAGCTCACAAAGGTCGAGATCGCCACCGACGGGGCCTGCAAAGGCAATCCGGGGCCCGGCGGCTGGGGCGCGATCATCCGTGCCGGCACGCGCGAGCGGGAGCTTTCCGGCGGCGAGAAGCTCACCACAAACAACCGGATGGAACTCACCGCGGCGATCGAGGGGCTCAACGCGCTCAAGCGGCCCTGCCATGTCGTCCTGTCGACCGACAGCCGTTACGTGATGGACGGCCTGACCAAATGGATCAAAGGCTGGCAGAAAAATGGCTGGAAGACAGCCGCGAAGCAGCCGGTCAAGAATGCCGACCTTTGGCAGGCGCTGCTCGCCGCCGCCAAGCCTCACCGCATCGAATGGTTATGGGTCAAGGGCCATGCCGGCCATCCCGACAATGAGCGGGCCGACAAGCTGGCCAGCGACGCGGCTGTCGCCGCTGGCCGAGCCTAGAGCGGATCGTCAATCCTCGACGGGTGCCTCGGGGCCATTCTTCTTGATCGAATCGATCGCGTTCTGCGCGCTGGCCTTGCTCGAATAGCCTTCGGTCCAGAACATGATTTCGCTGTTGTACTTGAACTTGGCGACGTACTCGCCCGCCTTGTTCTGCTCGATCACGAACTTATGTGCCATATCGTTCCTCCACCTTGGGCTGATGCAGGTTAGCTTTGGGCGAACCGTTACGCCAGCGTTCGGAATCGGCCGGGCGCATATGGCGCCGGATCGATCGCAGCGGCGATCGGATCGGGTTCCCGGCCCAGCAGCAGCCCGGCGGCAAGCGCGGCCCCGGCAGGCGCGGTCTGGATGCCGAAACCGCCCTGCCCCGCGCACCAGAAGAATCCCGGCACCTGCGGGTCGAACCCGTAGATCGGCAGCCTGTCCGGCGCGAAGCTCCTGAGCCCTGCCCAGCGCCGCTCGACCGCATCGACCTTCCAGTCGACGACATGCTGGAACCGGTCGATGGCAATGGCGATGTCGATCTCTTCCGGCTGGACGTCACACGGATCGACCGGTGTCTCGTCATGCGGACTGAGCCATAGTCGCCCGCCCGTCTCCGGCTTGAAATAGAAGTTGCCGGATATGTCGGAAACGAGCGGCAGCCCCTGCGGCACCGCAGGGTCCGTGCGCAACTGGGTCATGGTGCGGCGATAGGGTTGAATACCGGCCGGCGCGGCGCCGGCGAGCCGCGCCACGGGATCTGCCCAGGCGCCGGCCGCATCGACAAGCACGGTCGCGGCGAAATCACCGGCGACGGTTGCGATCCGCCATTGTCCGCCTTGCCGCGCCGCGGCTCGCAGCGGCGCGTTGACGATCATCTCGGCACCGGCGCGGCGTGCCCGCGCGATACTATCGGCATGGAGTGCGGCGACGTCGATATAGGCGCTGCTCGCTTCCATCACGCCAAGGGTCCATTCGTCGCGCAAGCCCGGCACGATCGCCGCCGGATCGACCCGCTCTAACGCGACCTGAGTGCCATCGAACTCGGCGAGGAATGCATCGATCAGCGCCGAATCCGAAGCGCGGCCGATATGGAGCGAACCCAGCGGCGCCAGAAAGCCGCCAGCCTGAAGAACCGGACCGGATGCGCTGGTCAGCGGCTGAACCCCCGGGCCGCCATAGCTTTCCGACCAGAAGGCGGCCGACCGGCCGGTGGCGTGATAACCTGGCGCGCTTTCTCCCTCGATCAGCAACACCGATGCATGGGGAGCGACCGCGGCGGCCAGACTGGCGCCTGCGATCCCGGCCCCGACAATCGCCACATCGTATCGCTTCATGATCGTGCCCGCTGCCTCAGCGTTGCGCGCGCGCGGCGAGGAAGATGTCGATCTCGCCGATCGCGCGGTTGCGCACGCTGTCTACCTCGCGCAGCACCTCATGCGCCGATTCCTGCCCGAAACGCACCACCCGCACATCGGGCATCTTCGCCGCGACCTGAAGCGCCGCCTTGGCACTGACCAGCTTGTCCGCCTCCGCCACGATCATCAGCACGGGCACCGTCATCGTCTTGAGACGCGGATCGTCGCGCAGTCGGCGGGTCGATTCGAACGCCTTGATCACCCATTTCCAGCTCGGTGGGCCGAGTAGCAGTTCCGGCTTGCTCGATTGCCAGTAGATCTCATCCTCATAGCGGGCGGGATCGTGAGTTAGCAGCGCCTGGCGCGTCGCGGTCGTCGCCGGGCGTTCGTTGACCTTCCAGGCAGGCCGCGCGGAATTGCCGACCCCACCGAGGAATTTGGCCAGCCGCTCCCCCACTCCCGCGCCGAGCGGGCTGTGCAGGCCCAGCATGGGGGCAATCAGCACCGCTGCGGCCGGTCGGGCCACACCCTCGGTCAGCGCACGCAGGACGAGGTGACCGCCCATCGAATGGCCCATCGCCACCTGGGGCTCTGCGGCCTCGACCGACCATGTCGACCAGAACGCTGCGAAATCGTCGATATAGGTGTCGAAGGTCTCGACATGCCCGACATGCTGGTCGGGCGATAACCGCCCCGACCCGCCCTGCCCGCGCCAGTCGACCGCGGTGATCGACCAGCCCTGACCATGCCAGTGCGCGAATGCTTCCAGATATTTCTCGAAAATGTCGCCCCGGCCGCCCTGGAACAGGATGCTGCCGCGCGGCGATCCTTCAGCGGGCCAGTCGAAACGGCGCAGCTTCCAGCCATCGGGCGCGGTCCAGAGCGAAATCCGAGCGGTGGCCGGAATCGCGCGACGATAGAGCTGCGGGGAAACCATGGGATGCTGGTTACTTTTTAGAAAGCCATGTCGTCTAGGTAAATTGCCCATGAGTGGGGGATTACCGAACGCTTTACTACTTGGCGCGCTGGCGCTGCTCCTTGTCTCGGCGGGGATCCAGGATGCGCGCACCCGCGAGATCGCCGACTGGAAGAACATCGCCATCGCTGCAATCGCCCCCTTGTGGTGGTTGACGAACGGCTGGGCCGTCTGGCCCGACATCGCGATCCTGGTCGGCGTTGCCGCGATCGTCTTCGCCCTGTTCGTCGGCGCGTTCTACATGAACTGGATGGGCGGCGGCGACGTCAAGATGATCGGCGCGCTCGCCCTGTGGCTCCCTTATAATGCGCTTGTCTGGATGCTGGTCGTGATGTCGCTGATCGGCGGCGCACTGACATTGCTGCTCCTGATCGAGAGCAAGTTGCTCAAAAAAAGCGAACAACCGGAGATTCCGTACGGCGTGGCGATCGCGATTGCCGCCCTTCTGACTCTTCGCGAACCGATTCTTAACCACTTCCTGTGAATGCTTAACGCGGGTTCAATCCTCCCGCGCCCGAAAGGCCTGAAACGTCATGGATAGTCGCAAGATCATTCTTCTGGTTGGTGCCCTGATCGTGGCAGCGATCACGGCGTTCATGGCGCGAAGCCTGCTCGTCGGCGGATCAGCGCCCCAGGCCGGCGCCGTCACCGCGGTCGCGCCGCCAGTCGATGGCCCGGAAGTGCTGGTCGCCACGCGCGCACTGCCGGTGGGCACGATCCTCGATGCCACCGCGCTGAAGTTCCAGCCCTGGCCCAAGGAGCTGGTCGACAACGCCTATTTCATCAAGGCCAGCACCGACCTGAAATCGCTTCAGGGCACTGTCGTCCGCAACGCGATCACCGCCGGCCAGCCTGTCACGCAGGGCGCCCTGGTAAAGCCGGGCGACCGCGGCTTCCTGGCGGCGGCACTCGGCCCGGGCATGCGCGCCGTCACCTTTCCCGTGTCGGTGCAGACCGGCGTCGCCGGCTTCGTCTTCCCGGGCGACCGGATCGACCTGGTCCTGACCCAGACGGTGACCGGTGGCGGCGATGGCCCGCCACTGAAGGTCGCCGAGACGGTCATGCGCAACCTGCGCGTGCTGGCAACCGACCAGCGTACCGACAATCAGGTGGGTGAAGACGGCAAGACCGTCGTCCACACCTTCTCCAACGTGACGATCGAGGCAACGCCGAAGATCGCCGAAAAGATCGCGGTCGCCCAGACGCTCGGCGCGCTTTCGCTGTCGCTGCGCTCGATCGCCGACAATAGCAGCGAACTCGAGGAAGCGATCGCCAATGGCGAGATCAAGGTGCCGGAAGGCAGCGATCCCAAGGCCGAAAAGGCGATGATGCTGCAGGTGGCGAACCAGCCTCAGGCGGGCAGCTCGACGCTCGCCACGGGCGCCGACGTATCGCGCTTCCAGCGCAGCACCGTGCCCGGCAAGGCGGCGGAATCAGTCGCGCCCAACCCGAACGGTGCGCCGGGTGGGTTTGTCGGCGTGGCCGTCCCCGCCGGTCCGGTGGTGCGCGTCGCACGAGGGAATTCTGTGACCGATGTTCCGGTCGGGGGGAAGAAGTAGGATGCGCATCAAGACATTCTTGCACCGCTCGGTCGCGGTTACGGCGGTGGCGGCCCTGGTCGCCACCATGCCAGCGACCGCAGCCGCCGGTGCAGCCCGTGCCAGGTCGAAACCCGCGGCCGCCAAGCCGCGCCCGGCCCGGGTCGGCAAGCCTCCGGTCGGGTCGCAGCGCCCGTCCCGCGAGATATTGCTGTCGATCGGCGAAGGTGAGTTGATCACGCTGCCGGCCGATGTCGCCGATGTTTGGGTGTCGAACCCCAACTCGGCCGATGTCTACATCAGCAACCCGCGCCAGATTCATCTCTTCGGCAAGGAGTTCGGCGAAGCGACCATGTTCGCCACAAACGCTGCCGGCGGTGTGATCTATTCGGCGAACATCCGGGTCAGCCAGAACATCACATCGATCGATCGCATGCTGAAGCTGGCGATGCCGGATGCCGACATCCATGTCGCGACGACCGGCCAGATCGCAGTGCTGACCGGCACCGTGGCTTCGCCCGACGACAGCGCTCAGGCCGAACGGCTGGTGGCATCGCTGCTCAACCCGGGCGTAGATGTCTCGGCAGGCGGCGCGGCCCTGAAGATCGGCGTGTTCAATCGCCTTCGCACTGCGACGCCATTGCAGGTAAACCTGCAGGTGCGCTTTGCAGAAGTCAGCCGGAGTTTCATCAAGAATGTCGGGGTCAATCTCAAGTCCCTCGACAGGACCGGCGGCTTCCTGTTCGGCATAGGCTCCGGCCGGGATGCCGGCACGATCACCCCCGGGGTGCCGCCCACGGCGACGACGCCGGGCACCGGCACGTCCTTCACCTTCCAGAACGGTCCACAGTTCAGCACGCTCGGCCTTGCCGGCAAGCTGTTCGGCATGGATCTGCTGAGCGCGATCGATCTCGGCGAGACGATCGGCCAGGTGTCGACGCTTGCCAACCCGAACCTGACGGCGCTGTCCGGCGAAACCGGAACCTTCCTCGCGGGTGGCGAGGTGCCGATCCCGATTTCGGGCGGCCTCGGCACTGTGTCGGTCGAGTATAAGCAATATGGCGTCAGCCTGGCCTATACGCCCACGGTCCTGGCGGATGGTCGCATCTCGCTTCGGGTTCGCCCGGAAGTATCGCAGCTCGACTATTCCAATTCGGTGACGATCGGCAGCACCCGGGTGCCCGGCCTGACCACGCGCCGCGCCGAAACGACCGTCGAACTCGGCTCGGGCCAGAGCTTCATGATCGGCGGCCTGTTGCAGAACAATCACAACAACTCGTTCGAGAAGATCCCCGGCGCCGGCGACGTGCCGATCCTCGGCGCGCTGTTCCGCTCCAACGCCTTCCAGCGCAACGAAACCGAACTCGTGATCGTCATCACCCCTTATCTGGTGAAGCCGGTCAACGCGAACGACATCGCGCTGCCGACCGATGGCTACAAGGCGCCGACCGATCTCGATCGTATCCTGCTCGGCCAGATTGGCGGCGGCACCAATGGCGGCGACCGTCCCAAGCCGAGCATGGCCGCACCGGTCGGCGGCGAGCCCGCGTTCGGCGCGGCAGCCCCCGTCCCCGTCCTCCCCGTGCCCACGCAGCAATCGCGCCGCGAAGACGTGGCCACGAAGAGCGAACCAAAGACCAAGCCGAAAAAGGGCGCGAACGTCGCACCCGGCTTCGACATCAACTGACCGCAGTATCGAGGGACAGACCTATGATCACGCGTACGATCCTGCTCGCAACCGTCATCGCCCCGGCCCTGTTCCTGGGCGCCTGTGCCGGCACGCCGAACCGCGGTCTTGAATCGGTCCACCAGCCGGTGGTCAGCCGGAGCGACTATGTGTTCGACGTCAACACCAGCGGCAACACGCTGGCGCCGGGTGAGGCGCAGCGCCTCGCCGGATGGATGGCGTCGCTCCGCCTCGGCTATGGCGATCGGGTCGCGATCGATGATCCCAACCCTTATGGTGGCGGCATTCGCGACGAGGTCTCGGGCCAGATCGCACGCTATGGCCTGCTCCTTTCCGACGACGCACCCGTAACCGGCGCCACCGTCGCGCCCGGCACGGCGCGTATCGTCGTCAGCCGCATGAAGGCGACGGTGCCCGGCTGCCCCGATTACAGCCGAACGGCCCAGCCCGAATTCGAAAGCAACACCAGCTCGAACCTGGGTTGCGCCGTCAACACCAATCTGGCCGCGATGATCGCCAACCCGGCGGATCTCGTACGTGGCCAGCCCGGTGCAGAGACCAACGATACCGCCATCTCGACCCGCGCGATCGGGACGTATCGCAAGGCCACGCCGACCGGCAACGGCGGCCTGAAAGACGCGGGGTCCAAGTAAATGAACGCTCCCTTCAACAGCGGTCGCATCGGCCACCGCGAACCCTTCGTAGCCTTTGTCTGCGACGAGACCACGGCGGAGATCGTCCGCCCCGTCGCGGTCGAAATGGGCTGGGTGCCGGAAAAGGTGAACAAGGGCGGCCTGCGCAACGCGGTTCAGTCGCTCTCGGTCTCCGCCAGCCCGCAGATCCTGTTCGTCGACCTGTCCGAATCCGGCGATCCGCTGAATGACATCAACGCGCTGGCAGAGGTTTGCGAGCCCGGCACCGTCGTGATCGCGGCAGGACAGGTCAATGATGTGCGCCTGTACCGCGATCTCGTGGTGAGCGGCATCCAGGACTATCTGCTCAAGCCGCTGAGCCCCGACATGCTGCGCGAGGCGTTCACGCACGCCCAGGCAGTGCTCAACGCGCCCAAGCTTGTCGACACCAGCAACGAGCGCCCGCATTGCTCCACCGCCTTTATCGGCGCGCGCGGCGGCGTCGGCGCATCGACCCTTGCGACCTCGGTCGCCTGGATCCTCAGCGAGAAGGGCGCACGCAGCACCGCCCTGCTCGACCTGGACGTGCATTTCGGAACCGGCGCGCTGGCGCTCGACCTCGAGCCGGGCCGCGGCCTTACCGACGCGATCGAGAACCCCAGCCGCATCGACGGGCTGTTCATCGAACGCGCGATGGTCAAGGCAAGCGAGACCCTGTCGGTGCTTTCCGCCGAGGCTCCGATCAACTCGCCGGTGCTGACGGACGGCGCTGCCTTCTACCAGCTGCAGGAGGAGATGCGCGCCGCGTTCGAGTGCACCGTCGTCGATCTGCCACGCAACATGCTGGTCCAGCATCCGCATCTCATCACCGACGTGCAGGTCGCTGTCGTGGTGACCGAGCTGACCCTGGCCGCCGCCCGCGACTCGATCCGGATCCTGTCCTGGCTCAAGTCCAACGCCCCGCAGACCCAGGTGTTCGTCGTCGCCAACAAGATGCACGTCAACGGCCAGCTCGAGATCAGCCGCAAGGACTTTGAGGGCTCGATCGAGCGCAGGATCGATTTCGTCATCCCCTTCGACCAGAAGCTGGGCGCCCAGGCGGCCAAGCTCGGCAAGCCGCTTGCCGAGGCCGGCAAGGGATCGAAGACGGTCCAGCCCATGATAGATCTGGCGACGAAGCTGATGGGCGTGGGCGACGCCGCCGATCCCGACGAGAACCGCAAGAAGAAGTCGGATGCCAAGGGCGCGTCCCTGATGGGCAAGTTCGCCGATCTCAAGTCGATGATGCCGAAGCGTTCGGCAAAGAAATGACCGCCGGCACCGCAGCCGAAAAATGCGCGGGCGTAAACCGTCCGTCAACGAAACGAGGCGCTTGATACAGCAATGGACCTGATGCCGTACATAATGCTGTTCGCCGGTGCGGCCGCCGTGCTCGTGCTGATGGCGTTCGCCTTTGCCGGGCCCTCGCCCGAGCGCGCCCGCGCGCGCCGGCTTGGCGCGGTGCGAGCGCGGCACAGCGACTCATCGAACGCCCTGGTCGAGGCGCAGCTGCGCCGCATCACCGCGAACCGCGCCACGAAGATGGACGTCGCGGTGATGAGGTTCCTGCCTCGCCCGGCCCTGCTCAAGAAGCGGCTGGCGATGACGGGCAAGACCTGGACCGTCGGCCAGTACGGCATGGCGACCATGGGTATCACCGTCGTCGTTGCCCTGCTGCTCTGGTTCAAGGGCATGCCGATCGCTCTGTCGCTGCTCGTCGGCCTCATGCTTGGCGCCGGTATCCCGCATTTCGCGGTCGGCTACTTCATCAAGCGCCGGATCGCCCAGTTCACCGCGAAATTCCCCGACGCGATCGAGTTGCTCGTGCGCGGCCTGCGTTCCGGTCTTCCGATTTCCGAGACGATCGGCGTGGTCGGCCAGGAGGTCCAAGGTCCGGTCGGCGTCGAGTTCCGCTCGATCACCGACAAGATGAAGATCGGCCGGACGATGGACGTCGCGCTGCAGGAAACCGCCGACCGGCTCGGCACGCCCGAATTCCAGTTCTTCGTCATCACCATCGCGATCCAGCGCGAGACCGGCGGCAACCTGGCCGAGACGCTCGCCAACCTGGCGAACGTGCTGCGCATGCGCGGCCAGATGAAGCTGAAGATCAAGGCGATGTCGTCCGAATCCAAGGCCTCGGCCTATATCATCGGGTCCCTGCCCTTCATCGTCTTCGGCATGATCTGGATGATCAACAGCAGCTATATGCAGACATTCTTCATCGACCAGCGGCTGATGGTCGCCGGTGGTGGCGGCATGATCTGGATGGCGATCGGCGCCGCGATCATGGCCAAGATGATCAACTTCGAAATCTGAGCGGGAGCGATACGGGTTTTCATGGGCGAGACGGCTGGACCGACGATCCTTGGGGTCGATGTTATGTGGGTGGCGACCCTGCTGTCCGGCGTCGCCGCGTTCGCGGTGCTGCTGGCGGTCTATGCCGCGACCACCGCGCGCGACCCCATGGCCAAGCGGGTCAAGGCCCTGAACGACCGCCGCGAACAGCTCAAGGCGGGCATCACCGCCTCGACCAAGCGCCGTGCCAAGCTGGTCACCAAGAACGAGACGACCGACCGGATCAAATCGATCCTGTCCAGCCTCAAGGTGCTTCAGGATAGCCAGGTCAAGGCGGCGCAGATCAAGCTGATGCAGGCCGGCATCCGGTCCAAGGAATATGCCGTCGCGGTCATCTTCGGCCGCCTCGTCCTGCCGATCGTGTTCGGCGGGCTGATGCTCTATCTCGTCTACGGCACGGACATGTTTGCCGACTACAGTCCGCTGAAGCGCTACGGCATTGTCGCGGTGAGCTTCATCCTGAGCTACAAGGCGCCCGATATCTTCCTGAAGAACAAGATCGACAAGCGCTCCAACGCGGTCCGCAAGGGCCTGCCCGACGCGCTCGATCTCCTCGTCATCTGCGCCGAGGCCGGCCTGACCGTCGACGCCGCCTTCAGCCGCGTCGCCCGCGAGCTCGGCCGCGCCTATCCCGAACTGGGCGACGAATTCACCCTCACCGCCATCGAGCTCGGCTTCCTCGCCGAGCGCCGCCAGGCCTTCGAGAACCTTGCGATGCGGGTGAAGCTCGACGCGCTGAAGGGTGTCGTCACCACGATGGTGCAGACCGAGAAATATGGCACGCCGCTCGCATCGGCGCTGCGCGTGCTTTCCGCGGAGTTCCGCAACGAACGCATGATGCGCGCCGAGGAGAAGGCGGCCCGCCTGCCGGCGATCATGACCGTGCCGCTGATCCTGTTCATCCTGCCGGTGCTGTTCATCGTCATTCTCGGCCCGGCCGCCTGCTCGATCTCCGACGCCTTCAAGGGCGGGTTCTAACCCGCGCGGCAGGTCGTCGAGCGCCGTTCCCGGTCGATCGTGGCGAACTTGCTCCGATCGTCGATCAGGATACGGATCAGCGCGATGCCGCGCGTGCCGTCGACACGGACCGGCTCATAGCCGGCAGGCGCCGACTGGCTCGCCGCGAGGACGGCGACCCGGAACGGCTTGTCACCCGCCTTGATGGCGTTGCGCACCAGCACCGCGTCGGTATGCGTGTCGAAGATCGACAGCGACCAATAGGGCGCCGGAACCGGCACCGCGTCGATCAGCAGCGGCCCCTTCGACAGGTCGAACGGACAGGATGAATAGGCCAGGTCGGGACTCGGCCTGACGATCGCGCGCGATTCGGCGGTGGCAAGCGGGGCGTGGGTGAAGCGGTTGGGGCCACCGACCTTTGAAACACGGTCGAGCGCGAGGCGCATCAGCGCATCGGGTATCATCACCGTCACCGCCTGCCACGCGCCGGCCCCGAGCAGCGTTCCGATGATGAGCGGGCCAAGCCAGCGGCGGATCATTTGCACGCCTCCCGCACGATGCCCGGCAATTGCGCCTGGGTGAAATTGCCCTTGCCGCCATCGTCGGGAAGATAGGCGCGCAAGGTCAGCTCGAACCGGTCGATCCCGCCGGTCGGCAGCCAATGACCCGTCTGCCGGTCGGGCGAGGCGATGACGGTCCAGTGCGCCTGTTCCGGCGAAGGAAGTGCCGCACTGCCGACCGAATAGATGCCGGGCCTGTTGGCCACGAGATACCCGGCGCGGTCGTAGAGCGTCATGCTCCACCAGCGCGCGGGAAGGCCGCCGCCATTGATGGCATAGGTGCAGCGCCCCTCGAGCGGGCGGCCAGAATCATCGACTGCGGCGTTGTAATAGCGCGCCTCGGTCGCCGGCAGGGCCAGCAAGCCGCGCAGGGCGACGACCGCGCGGGTATAGGCCCCCGCCTCCGCGGTGCCGAAATCGCGGCCGGTGGTCCAGGCGCCGATCTTGTCGGAGGAGCCGAGCGCGCCGGCACGGACGCTCCACACGGCGCCGCCGGCACCGAGCAGCACGCCTGCGACGGCGCCCATCAAATAGCGCACCCAGGGTTTCATCGACGCCCCCTCTCCACGGTCATGCCGGTTCCGGCAGCCATCGCGCCAATGGCGCGACCGTGGTTATGGGAGCGACGACCGCCACAGCCAAGCCCGACGATGGCCCCGGAACACGTCCGGGGCACGGGCAGGTCAGCCCTTTGCCGCCAACGCCGCCTGAGCCGCCGCGAGCCGCGCAATCGGTACGCGGTACGGAGACGCACTCACATAATCGAGGCCGATCTTCTCGCAGAACGCGATGCTCGCCGGATCCCCGCCATGCTCGCCGCAGATGCCGAGCTTGATGTCGGGGCGAGTCGCCCTGCCCCGCTCCGCCGCAAGCTCGATCAGCTCGCCGACGCCCTCGATGTCCAGGCTGACGAACGGATCCTTGGGATAGATTCCGCGCTCGACATAGGTCGTCAAGAAACGCGACGCATCGTCGCGGCTCACGCCCAACGTCGTCTGGGTCAGGTCATTGGTGCCGAACGAGAAGAAGGCGCCTACCTCGGCAATCTCACCGGCCTTGAGCGCGGCGCGCGGCAATTCGATCATGGTTCCAACGAGATACTCGATAGTCCTGCCTTTTTCAGCGAACACCGCAGCCGCGGCCTTGTCGACCACGGCTTTCATCAGCTCGAGCTCGCGCCGCGTCGCGACCAGCGGGATCATCACCTCGGGGATCGGCGCTGCGCCCGATTTCTCTGCGATCTCGACCGCGGCCTCGAAGATCGCCCGCGCCTGCATCTCGTAGATTTCGGGATAGGTGACGCCGAGGCGGCACCCGCGATGGCCGAGCATCGGGTTGAATTCGTGCAACTCGGCCGCGCGGCGCTTGAGCACCTCGACCGCAACACCGGCGGCGCTCGCCACCTCGGCGAACTCCGCCTCCTCATGTGGCAGGAATTCATGCAGCGGCGGATCGAGCAGGCGGATGGTGACGGGCAGTCCCGCCATCACATGGAACAACTGGACGAAATCGCCCCGCTGCTCGGGCAGCAGCCGGTCGAGCGCGACGCGCCTGCCCTTCTCATCCTCCGCCAGGATCATCTGGCGCACCGCGGTGATGCGGGCCGCGTCGAAGAACATGTGCTCGGTGCGACACAGGCCGATACCCTCGGCCCCGAAATCGCGCGCGACCTGGGCATCCAGCGGAGTCTCGGCATTGGCGCGCACCTTCAGCCGGCGCACGCCATCGGCCCACTCCATCAGCGTGCCGAAATCGCCGGCCAGTTCCGGCTGGACGGTGGGCACGGCGCCCATCATCACTTCGCCGGTCGAGCCGTCGATCGTCACGATATCACCCTCGCGCACTTCGCGGCCACCCACGCGCATCACGCCTGCCTTGGAATCGATCGCGATCGATCCGGCGCCCGAGACGCAGGGACGACCCATGCCGCGCGCGACCACCGCCGCATGGCTGGTCATGCCGCCGCGCGCCGTCAGGATGCCCCTGGCGGCATGCATGCCGTGGATATCCTCAGGCGAGGTTTCGACACGGATCAGGATGACACTGTCACCCGCATTTGACCGCTTCTCCGCCGTATCGCTGTCGAACACCGCCGCGCCGGAGGCGGCGCCGGGGCTCGCCGGCAGGCCCTTGGCGATCACGTCGCGTGTCGCTGCGGGATCGAGCGTCGGGTGAAGCAACTGGTCGAGCGCGGCCGGATCGACCCGGGCTACGGCCTCTTCACGCGTGATCAACCCTTCCTCGGCCATGTCGACCGCGATCTTCAGCGCCGCCTTGGCGGTACGCTTGCCCGATCGGGTCTGGAGCATCCAGAGCTTGCCCTGCTGCACCGTGAACTCGATGTCCTGCATGTCGCGATAATGAGTCTCGAGCAGGTCGAACACCTTCGCCAGCTCGGTGAAGGTCACCGGCATCGCCTCTTCCATCGAGGCCGGTTTCGCCCCGGCGGCTTCGCGGGCGGCCCTGGTCAGATATTGCGGCGTCCGGATGCCGGCGACGACGTCCTCGCCCTGCGCATTGATCAGGAACTCGCCATAATAGGCCCGGTCGCCCTTGGCCGGATCGCGCGTGAAGGCAACGCCCGTCGCCGAGGTCTCGCCCATATTGCCGAACACCATCGCCTGGACGTTGACCGCCGTGCCCCAGGCGGCGGGGATATCGTTCAGGCGGCGATAGACCTTGGCGCGTTCCGACTGCCACGATCCGAACACGGCGCCGACCGCGCCCCAGAGCTGATCGTGCACGTCCTGCGGGAACGGCTTGCTCCACTGTGCTTCGACCAGCGCCTTATACTCGACGACCAGCGCCTGGAGATCCTCGGCCGTCATGTCGGTGTCGAGGAAATAGCCCTTGTCTTCCTTCGCGATTTCAAGCGCTTCCTCGAAACTGTGATGATCCAGTTCGAGCACGACATCCGAATACATCTGAATGAAGCGGCGATAGCTGTCCCAGGCGAAGCGCGCATCGCCCGAGGTCTCGGCAAGCCCCTGCACCGTTTCGTCGTTGAGGCCGAGGTTGAGCACCGTATCCATCATGCCCGGCATCGACGCGCGGGCGCCCGAGCGGACCGAGACGAGCAGCGGATCGGCCGCATCACCGAACTTCTTCCCCGTCACGCCCTCGATATGGGCGATGCCGGTGGCGACTTCGGCGCGCAGGCCCTCGGGAAACTGGCCACCCTCGTCATAATAGACGGCGCAGAATTCGGTCGAGATGGTGAAGCCCGGCGGCACCGGCAGGCCGATCGAGGCCATCTCGGCAAGGTTCGCACCCTTGCCGCCCAGCAAATTCCGGTCGCCCTTGCCGCCATCGGAAACACCCCCGCCGAAGCGGTAAACGTACTGCGTCATTGCTCAGTCCTCTGTGTGCCTGGTTTTTCGCTGGGGAGGCGAGGCAAACTTGGTGTCAGGTCGGGGCGGCGATGCGTGTCGTCAGCCCTCGATTTTCGAGAAGTCGGCGACCGAATGGACCGCATCGCGGACGCGGGCGAGCAGCGCGAGGCGCGCTTCGCGCTTCGCGGGGTCGGGGTCGTTGACGGTCACGTCGTCGAAGAAGCGGTCGATCGGCGCGCGAAGCGAGGCGAGTGCGGCCATGGCGGCTTCGAAATCCTCCGCCTCGACCGCAGTCGCAGCGCGCGGCGCGGCGTCGTCAAGCGCAGCGATGAGATCGGCCTCGGCGGGTTCGGGCGTGTACCCCAACAACCCCTCTCCCAGCGGGAGAGGGGTGTATCCCTCCTTCTTCAGGATATTCGACGCACGCTTGTAGCCGGCCAGGAGGTTGGTGCCGTCCTCGGTTGTGACAAAGGCTTGGAGCGCGTGCACCCGGGCGAGCAGACGGACGAGATCGTCCTCGCCGCCGAGTGCGAATACCGCGTCGATGAGGTCATGGCGGACGCCGGCTTCGCGTTGTTGGACCTTGAGGCGGTCGGCGAAGAAGTCGACGATATCTAATGGCGCCTCGAGCATCGCGCCCATCAAATCCACGGCCCGTTTAATCGCGACAGCATCGGCACCGGTAACCGTGGCGTCCTCCCGGTTCGAAAATGAATAAACCGCCGTAGTTCCGCTATCCTCCTCGCGCAGGACCATGCTGGCAGCTTCACCGTGCGAGACCACGAGCCCGAGCACCTCGATTCTTGCGAGCATTTGATGCGAAAGCGTGTCACGAGCGCTTCGTTCGACATCCGAGATCGGAAGTCTGATCTTTGCACCGAGCAACACCGCGATTACACCTATCGCCGCCCGCCTCAGCGCGAACGGATCCTTCGATCCTGTCGGTTTTTCATTGACCGAGAAGAAGGATAGTAAGGTATCGAGCTTGTCCGCCAGCGATACGGCAATCGTTACGGGTGCGGTCGGAACATCATCGCCCTGCCCAACAGGCTTGTAGTGATCGCGTACCGCGTCCGCGACTTCGGCCGGCTCGCCCTGGGCCCGCGCATAGTAGCCGCCCATCAAGCCCTGAAGCTCGGGGAACTCGCCAACCATCCCGGTGACGAGATCGGCCTTGGCCAGACGCGCTGCGCGTTCGGCCATGTCGGCGAGCGCCGCAACCTCATCCCCCTCCCGCTTGCGGGAGGGGTTAGGGGAGGGCATGTCCGAAGCAGCGCCGTCATTGGTGACAGGCCCTCCCCCGACCCCTCCAGCAAGCGGGAGGGGAGAAATGATGCCTTCTTCGACCAGCCACCGCGCCAATTTCGCGACACGATCGACCTTGTCGGCAACCGTGCCGAGCTTCTCATGAAACACGATCTTCTCAAGCTTCTTCGCCTGCTCGTCGAGCGGCACCTTGAGATCGGTCTCGTAGAAGAATTTCGCGTCGGACAGCCGCGCCGCGAGTACCTTGCGGTTGCCCTCGACGATCTTCGCCCCGCCATCGACCGCATCGATATTGGCAGTGCAGACAAAGGCGTCGGCCAGTTTCCCGTCAGCCCCGCGGCAGACGAAATATTTCTGGTTAACTCGGGCCGTCAGCTGAATAACCTCAGGCGGCACCTGAAGAAATTCAGGATCGAAGCGGCCAAGCAGCGGCACCGGCCATTCGGTGAGCCCCGCATTCTCCGCAACCAGCCCCTCATCCTCGATCAGCTCGAGCCCGGCTTCCGCCGCCAGGGCCGATGCCCGCTCGCGAATGATCGCGCGGCGCTCATCCTGATCGACCAGGACATGGCAGGCGCGCAGCTTCTCGGCATAGTCGGAGGCCGACCCGATCGTGATCACGCCCGGATGGTGGAAGCGATGCCCGACCGTCGCCGAACCGGACGAAATGCCGGCGATCTCGAACGGCACGACATCGTCGCCCAGCAGCGCGACGATCCCCTGTAGCGGACGGACCCAGCGCAGGCTCTCGGTCGACAGCGAGGCATCGCCCCAGCGCATCGACTTGGGCCAGGGGAAGGCGCGGATAATCGCCGGGATCGCCTCGGCCAGCACGGCGGCGGTGGCGCGGCCCGGCTTCTGCGTGACGGCGAACAGCACCTTGTTGCCCTTGCCGTCGTCCCGCTCTTCGAGCTGATCGCGGGTCAGGCCGGTCGACCGCAGGAAGCCTTCGAGCGCCTGAGCGGGCGCATCGGCACGCGGGCCCTTGCGTTCCTCGCTGGTCGCTTCGGTTTCGGTCGGCAGATCGCGCGCGATCAGCGCCAGCCGGCGCGGCGTCGCAGAGGTGACGATTGCATCGGCCCGCAGCCCGGCCTTTTCCAGCTCGGCCGCGAACAGGCGTGCGAGATCGTCGCGCGCCTTGTCCTGCATGCGCGCCGGGATCTCTTCCGAGCGCAGTTCGAGGAGGAAATCGGTCATTTTACTTCCTCCCCTCCCGCTTGCGGGAGGGGATCGAGGGGTGGGCACCCGCTCACCGCGAACGGAACGCTAGGGGAGAGCGCGAGCCCAACCCCGGCCCCTCCCGCACGCGGGAGGGGAGGAAGAAGAGAGATCATCACGCCGTCCACCCGTTCTTGTCCATCCACGCCTGGCAACTGCCCTTCGCCAGATCGCGCACCCGGCCCATATAGGCCTGGCGCTCGGCGACCGAGATCACCCCACGCGCCTGGAGCAGGTTGAAGACGTGGCTCGCCTTGATCGCCTGCTCATACGCGGGGATCGGCAGTTTCGCTTCCAGGCAATTCTCGCATTCGGCGGTCGCCTTGCGGAACAGGTCGAACAGCGCCTCGGTGTTCGCCACCTCGAAATTCCAGGTCGATTGCTCGATCTCGTTTTCTAGGAACACGTCCCCGTAGGTCACGCCGGCATTATTATAGGCCAGGTCGTAGATGCTGTCCTTGTTCTGCAGGTACAGCGCCAGCCGCTCGAGCCCATAGGTCAGTTCGCCCGCGACCGGCTTGCAGTCGAATCCGCCCATCTGCTGGAAGTAGGTGAACTGGGTCACCTCCATGCCGTCGCACCAGACTTCCCAGCCAAGCCCCCAGGCGCCAAGAGTCGGGCTCTCCCAATCGTCCTCGACGAAACGAATGTCGTGCCGCGTGAAATCGATCCCGATCGCGGCGAGCGACCCAAGATAGAGTTCCTGCAGATCCGGCGGGCTCGGCTTCAGGATCACCTGATACTGGTAATAATGCTGCAGCCGGTTGGGATTCTCGCCATAACGCCCGTCGGTCGGCCGGCGGCACGGCTGGACGAAGGCGGCATTCCACTTTTCCGGGCCGAGCGCGCGAAGCGTCGTCGCGGTGTGAAAGGTCCCTGCCCCCATCTCCATGTCGTAAGGCTGGAGGATCAGGCAGCCGCGCTCACTCCAATAGTCATGGAGCTTGAGGATCATGCGCTGGAAGCTCAGCGGCTCTGTCACGGTGCGTAAAAACCCTTCGCAGATGCGGTAAATCGATGCGCGTCGCTTTGGCGCATGGCCCGAAACGGGTCAACCGCCACCAATTGACAGCGGTCATGGTTTGAGGCGTGTTAACTCTATGCCCCGGACTCGCGCACGGCGGCCGGGAAACGGCTTTTGGCCACGGCGTATCGCCGTGGGGCTCGCCATACTCCTGTCGATCGCCGCCATCCCGACGATCGCCGAGCGATTGCGCTATCCTCTCATTGCCTATGTCCCGATCGACGAGCCGGACTTCGCCACCTGGCGCGGGCAGCATGTCGGGCCGCCACGTATCGCCTATCCGCCGCTCCCGGTCGATACCCGGCTGGCGCCCCTGCGCAGCCCCGCGCCGAGCAGGAGCGTCGGCAGCACGCCTCCCCCGCCACCGGTGCCGCAAAATTATCGGCCGAGGCCGGCGATCTGGCAGATCGGCGATCGCGACACGACCATCTATCTGTTCGGCACCATGCATGTCCTGCCGCCCGGCTTCCAATGGCGCAGCCCCACGCTCGAACGGGTGGTGAGCCAGGCGGCCACGCTGATCGTCGAGTCGGTCGAGGAGCGTAACGCGGGCGCGATTGCAGAGCCCCCGCCCGGGCCGGCCTTGCCATCGCTGAAGTTACGCGTGTCGCCCGATCACCGCGCGGCGCTGAAGCGCTTCACCGACAGCCTGGCACCCCAGGCCGCCGCGTCGCTCGACAGGATGCCGACCTGGATCGCAGCGGTCACCATCGGCTATATCCGCGCCGTCCGTGCGGGCGAGATTCCCGGCCCGGGCGCCGACGACTGGCTTGCCGGCCAGTTCCGCTCGGCCCGCAAGCCGGTGGTCCCCATCGACGACAGCACCCGCCCGCCAGCGGCGGCGGCCGCCATTCCCGAGGGTGACCAGCGGCTGATGCTCGATCAGGCGCTCGACGCTCCCGACCGCAATCCGGAGGAGTTGCGCGCGCCGGTCCATGCCTGGGCACGAGGCGAGACGTCGGCACAGTCGGTTAGCCCCGACACGCTGACCGCCGCGACCAACCGTATCTGGGCAGACAATCTCGTCCTGCGCCTGCGCCAGCCGGGCACGGCGCTCTTTGCGGCAGGCGCCGGGCATTTCAGCGGGCCCGGATCGGTGATCGACCTGCTCCGCCGGCGCGGAATCACGGTAAAGCGGGTGGAGTGACGCCCGGATTGCCGATAAGCACGCGCGACATTTTCTTTCAGGAAACCCGTATGAAGACGCTCGGCAAGCTGATCGCGCCGTTCACCCTGTTGCTCGCGGCCCCCGCCTGCGCCCAGCCCGCCCCCAATGCGGCGCCGACTCCGACGGCGGCGGCGGGCAAGGCGGCGGTGCGCGATGCCGATCCGGCGCTCTGGGTACTCAAGGACAAGGATACGACCATCTATCTGTTCGGCACGATCCATGTGCTGAAGCCGGGCCTGAGCTGGTTCGACGACGGGGTGAAGAAGGCATTCGATTCCTCGGGCCAGGTCGTGCTCGAACTGGTGATGCCCGATACGGCAACCATGCAGGCGCTGGTGACCTCCAAGGGCATGGCGCATGACGGCATCGCGCTGACCCAGCGCCTGCCCGAGGCGAACCGCCCGGCGCTGGGCAAGGCGCTGACCGATCTCGGCCTTCCCGCGACCGCATTCGACGCGATGGAGCCCTGGTATGCGGCGACCAACCTCTCGCTGCTGCCGCTGATGCGCAAGGGCTATGACGTCAGCAACGGCCCGGAACAGTCGATCAGCAAGGCGGCCGCGGCGCAGGGCAAGCCGGTCATCGGGCTGGAGACGGCGGAGGAGCAGCTCAACATCTTCGACAGCCTGTCGATGCCGGCGCAGGTCACTTTCCTGATCAATACGATCGACGAACTGCCCAAGCTCGACGGGACGATGAACAAGATGGTCGATAGCTGGGCCAAGGGTGATCCCGATTCCCTCGGCAAGACGCTGAACGAGGATCTGGATGCCTCACCCGAGGTAAAAAAGGCGTTGCTGGTCGATCGCAACAAGCGCTGGGCCTATTGGATCAGCAACCGGATGAAGCAGCCGGGCACCGTGTTCATCGCGGTCGGCGCCGGGCATCTCGCTGGCCAGGACAGCGTGCTCGAACAGCTCAAGGGCTATCGGCTGAACGCGAAGCGGGTGAAATACTGATCACCGATACGGCCGGACGATCCCGCATTCGTGGATCGTCCGGCGCGGACATAGCTGATTAGAGGGCCTCGTCCTCGCCCTCTTCGGCGCCCTCTTAGTCCTCGTCTTCGTCTTCATCCCCATCTTCGTCCTCGTCACCTTCTTCATCGGCGCCGACTTCGTCCTCATCCCCGTCCTCGAGGAGAGCGCCTTCCTGCTCGTCCTCGACCAGATCGGTCGGATTCAGCTCGTTTTCCTGCACTTCGTCGTTCTCGAACATGGAGGGTCTCCGCAAAGGAATCGGCCGCGACTTTGCGGCTGACCAAGGCTGACACCTCAATGCGTCAGGCCCATTGCAGTCCTGTCCGGCCGAACCACGGCGTGCCTGGAGCGACTCCATCGCAGCGCTTGCCTCTTTCGCCCCTCTCGCCTATAGGCGCGCGCTTCCGGTCAGGGTCATCCCTGGAGGCCTGCCCGGAGATTTGAACCAAGCATATCGGAGACTGCAATGAGCGAACAGCTGACGCTCGCAGCCGAGACGCGTGGACAGGTTGGCAAGGGAGCCTCCCGTTCGCTTCGTCGTGAAGGCCGCGTACCCGCCGTAATCTACGGCAACAAGCAAGACCCCGTCTCGATCCACGTCGAGGAAAAGGCGCTGATGCGCCTGCTCATGACGGGTCATTTCATGAATTCCGTGGTGATGGTCGAGGTCGGCGGCAAGGCCGTGCGCACCCTCCCGAAGGATGTCGCGTTCGACGTCGTGACCGATCGTCCGGTCCATGTCGATTTCCTGCGCATCTCCGAGCATGCGACCGTGCACGTCAACGTGCCGGTGGTGTTCACCGATGAGGAAGAATCGCCCGGCATCAAGCGCGGCGGCGTTCTCAACATCGTACGCCACGAACTGGAACTGGTCTGCGACGCGTCCAAGATCCCCGACGAGATCACCATCTCGCTCAAGGGCACCGACGTGGGTGATTCGATCCACATCAGCGCCGTGACCCTGCCCAAGGGCGTCACCTCGGCGATCGACGACCGCGACTTCACCATCGCGACGCTGGTCGCGCCGTCGGCGCTCAAGTCCGAAGCCGTTGAACAGGCCGCCGAAGAGGCAGCCGAAGCCGAAGCAGCATCGGAAGAGCATGCCGCCGAGGTTGCTGCCGAAGCAGCCGAGAGCGAAGCCAAGGAAGGCTGAGCCAACGAACCGCGCCAGCACCGGCGTGGGACAGGATCGGGGGCAGCGGAAGCAACGGCTTCCCTGCCCCTTTTCTTTGCTCGGCGAGACTCCGTCACCTCCCCCCGTTCGGGCTGAGCTTGTCGAAGCCCTGATCTTCTCTTCTTCGGAAGACAGGACAGCCCTTCGACAAGCTCAGGACGAACGGAGATGATGGATCAACCCGGTTCAAAAATGCTCTAAGGAACACCATGCAGATCTGGGTCGGCCTAGGAAATCCCGGCGCGCAATATGCGCTGCAGCGGCACAATGTCGGCTTCATGGTCGTCGACACCATCGCCGAGATGCATGATTTCGGCCCCGTGAAGAAGGCGTTCCAGGGCTGGACCCAGGAAGGCCGCATCGGGCCCGAGAAAATCCTGCTGCTCAAGCCCGCGACCTTCATGAACGAAAGCGGCCGCTCGATCGGCGAGGCGATGCGTTTCTACAAGCTCGATGTCGGCGACGTCACCGTCTTCCATGACGAGCTCGATCTCGCGCCGTTCAAGGTCAAGGTGAAGACGGGCGGCGGCACTGCCGGCCATAACGGCCTGCGCTCGACCGAGGCCCATATCGGCAACGAATTCCGCCGCGTGCGGATCGGCATCGGCCATCCGGGCCACAAGGACAAGGTCAGTCCCTATGTCCTCGGCAACTATGCCAAGGCGGAAATGGACCCGCTCGCCGACCTGCTCGGCGCGGTGGCTGCCGAAGCGAAATGGCTGGCCGAGGGCAATGACGCCCGTTTCATGAGCGACGTCGCGCTGCGGCTTGGGGACACGAAATGACGACACGCAGCCTGTTCGCAACCCGACTCTATCAGGGCGTTCTGAACGACGCCGATTTCGTCGCGGAACTCGACCATTCGTGCCGTATCTTGGCCGAGGACGATCGCGCCGGGCGGGCTTGGTCGAAGGCCCATGGTTATCGCGGCTATACCAGCTACGCCTCGCTCAACGACCTGCCGCAGCGCGACCCGGTGTTCGGCGAGCTGGCAAAGCGGCTGAACAAGCATGTCGCGACCTTCGCGGCCGAGTGCGCCTTCGATCTCGACGGGCGCAAGCTGAAGCTCGACAGCTTCTGGGTGAACGTCCTGAAGCCCGGCGGCACGCATTCGGGCCATATCCACCCGCACAGCGTGGTCTCGGGCACGGCCTATATCGCGGTGCCGCCCGGCGCCGGCCCGCTCAAGCTGGAGGATCCGCGCCTGCCGCTGATGATGGCCGCCCCCACCCGCACGGACGATGCGCCGGAGGATCTGCGCAGCTTCGTCTATGTCGAGCCCGAGGCCGGTACCGTGCTCCTCTGGGAAAGCTGGCTCCGTCACGAGGTGCCGCCCGGCACCGCCAAGGACGAGCGGATCAGCATCAGCTTCAACTATCGGTGACCCGGAAGACGATACCGGGGCGCTGACGCTGGCATTAGGCCCGGGAAACGCCTATCTGGCCGCGCAATCACGGCGACCTGAAAGACCGGTCGCGACAATCTGACAAGGAACGAAGATGGGTTTCCGTTGTGGTATCGTGGGCTTGCCCAATGTCGGCAAGTCGACGCTGTTCAACGCGCTGACGGAGACGGCAGCGGCGCAGGCGGCCAATTATCCGTTCTGCACGATCGAGCCGAACGTCGGCAACGTCGCGGTCCCGGACAAGCGCCTCGATCAGCTCGCCGCCATCGCCGGCTCGGCCAAGATCATCGAGACCCAGCTCGGCTTCGTCGATATCGCCGGCCTGGTGCGCGGCGCCTCCAAGGGCGAAGGCCTGGGCAACCAGTTCCTCGGCAACATCCGTGAGGTGGACGCGATCGTCCATGTCCTGCGCTGCTTCGAAAATGGCGACGTCACCCATGTCGAGGGCAAGGTCGATCCGATCGCCGATGCCGAGACGGTCGAGACCGAGCTGATGCTGTCCGACCTGGAGAGCCTCGAAAAGCGCGTGCCCAACTTCGCCAAGAAGGCGGCACAGGGCGACAAGGAAGCGAAGATTGCCGCCTCGGTGCTCGGCCAAGCGCTCGACCTGCTCCGCGACGGCAAGCCTGCCCGCCTGACCAAGCCGAAGGACGAGGAGGAAGAACGCGTCTTCGCCCAGGCCCAGCTGCTGACATCGAAGCCCGTCCTCTATGTGTGCAACGTCGATGAGGGCGATGCTGCCAACGGCAACGCGCTGTCGGCCAGGGTGTTCGAAAAGGCGAAGGCCGAAGGCGCCGAAGCCGTCGTCGTCTCCGCCGCGATCGAGGCCGAGATCGCGACCATGGCGCCCGAGGAGCGCGGTGAGTTCCTGTCCGAACTCGGCCTTGAGGAAACCGGCCTCGCCCGCGTCATCACCGCCGGCTACAAGCTGCTCCACCTGCTGACCTTCTTCACCGTCGGCCCGAAGGAAGCGCGCGCCTGGACCGTCCATGTCGGCGCCAAGGCGCCGCAGGCGGCCGGCGAGATCCACACCGATTTCGAACGCGGCTTTATCCGCGCCGAGACGATTGCCTTCGACGATTATGTCGCGTTCAAGGGCGAAGCCGGCGCGCGCGACGCGGGCAAGCTGCGTTCGGAAGGCAAGGAATATGTCGTCCAGGACGGCGACGTGTTGCTTTTCCGATTCAACGTCTGAGGTCTGTACCGGGGGGTCGCACATGCCAAGCCGTTTTCGATACTCAGCATTGTGCCCCCTGTTGCTCGCCGCACCGCTTGCGCTGGCGGCAACGCCCGCTCACGCGCAGCAGCAGGACGAGCAGCTATGGCTTCAGGTCAACACGAACGTGCCGCTCGCCAAGCGCGTGCGCGTCACGCTCGAGCAGATCGCCCGTTTCAGCGACCGGCAGGACGGACTGTACCAGACCGAATTCGGCGCGCTGCTCGGCTTTCGTGCGACGAAGAATATCGAATTCGGCTTCGGCTATCGTTGGGTCGGGGCGCATAACGGCAATACCGGCGCCGACGAGGATCGCCTGCGCCAGCAGATGGTCGGCACGTTTGGCCCCCTCACCACGCGCTTCCGCGTCGATGAGCGTTTCAACCCGCGCGGCAGCGCGGTCGGTTTCCGCATCCGCCCGCTCATCCGCTATAATCATCGGGTCGGCGCGAGAGGCGTGGCCCTGTTTGTCAGCCACGAAAGCTTCTTCCTGCCCAACAGCACGAGTTGGGGACAGCGCAGCGGCTATGAGCGGATGCGCAATATGGTCGGCGTGACGCTTCCTCTCGGACGTGCGGTCACCACCGACATCGGCTATCTCAATCAATATCGCCTGGGCCGCGATGGCGCCGAGGCGCAGATGGATCACGCGCTGAGCGTCCAGATGACGATCAATCTGAAGGGCTTCACCGGCGCGCCGGTGCACGACTGACCACCGGCACGCCGATGGGGTTGTCCCATGGGGTCTGCCTGCCTATTCTCGCGGTCATGGTCGCCCGGCTGATCCTGTCGCTATTGCTCGCCGCCTTTGCGCTGCCTGCGATGGCGACCGTGCCGTGCCATGACGAGACAGCCCCTGCGATGGTAATGGCCATGCCGTCACCCGGCCATCACCCTGCACCCGCTCCGGCCACACCTGACGACCGGGCGATGGTGCATGCCTGTATCGGCTGCATCCCGCCCTCGACGCTCAAGGCCGGGTCCGCCGCCATTTTCCTGGCGAAGACCGTCGAAATCCGCATCGCCGGTCCGATGAGCTTCGATCCCGGCAGGACGCCGGCACCCGCCACACCGCCTCCGCGCGCAGAGGCATGATCCCGGGGGCGTTACCGCCCCGATCATGTTCCTCTTTGCGAGAGTTCCTTTCGATGATTCGACACAAGCTGCTCGCGGCCACGGCCGCGGCGGCGCTGATGCCAATGGCCGCATCAGCGCAGACCATGGACCATGGCATGCATATGCCGGCACCGACACCCACGCCTGCCCCGGCGACGGGGCATGAGGGCCAACAGCCCGACACACCCACATCCGACATGCCTCACGATATGCCCGCGATGGATCACGGCATGCCCCCCGACATGTCGATGCCAATGCCGGCTCCCGCAGCGCCGCCGGGCCATCAGGGCCACCACGCCGGCATGGTGATGCCGGACGACGCCCCGCCGATGACGATGCCGGCCATCGCCTATGGTTCGGGCACGTCCCGCCTGCCCGCTAATGAGGGCATGATGCACGGCCTGCACATTCCGGCAGGCCACTGGATGGTGATGCTCCACGGCTATGCCTGGGGCGCCTACACCGATCAGGGCGGGCCTCGCGGCGACAAGGAAGCGTTTGTCGAATCGATGGCGATGGTCACTGCCTCGGGCGCCGTCGCCCCCGGCGTGCGCCTCCAGTTCCAGACGATGCTCAGCCTCGAACCGCTGATGGGTGCCAAAGGCTATCCCAGCCTGTTCGCTACGGGAGAGACGGCGGACGGCGTCACCCATCTGGTCGATCGCCAGCACCCGCACGACCTGTTCATGGAGCTGTCCGGCCGGGTCGATGTCGATATCGCCCCCGATACCAGCCTGTTCCTCTATGGCGGCCCGGTTGCCGAGCCGGCGCTTGGGCCGTCCGCCTTCATGCACCGGGCCTCGGCGCAGTATCTGCCGCTCGCGCCGATCACCCATCACTGGTTCGACAGCACGCATATCACCTATGGCGTGGTGACGGCCGGCATCGCGACGCCCCGCTTCCAGTTCGAAGGATCGGCTTTCCACGGCCGCGAGCCCGACCAGTATCGCTGGAACATCGAAACGCCCAAGCTCGACAGCTGGAGCGTCCGTGCGACCTGGACTCCCTCGCCCGCCTGGGCGATTCAGGTAAGCCATGGCCGGCTGGAGAGCCCCGAACAGCTCGAACCGACCCGCAACGAGGCGCGCACCACGGCAAGCGTCCAATATGCCAAAGGCGGTCTCTCCACGACGTTCGCCTTCTCCGCGAAGAAAGACCTGCCCGGTCGCACCTCGACCGCCTGGCTGGCCGAGGCAAACTGGAACATCGACCGGCACCATAGCCTGTTCGGCCGGGCGGAGAATGTCGCCAATGACGAGCTCTTCCCCGGTCATGCCGATCCGCTTCACGACCGCATGTTCCGGGTGAGCAAGGTCGAGGGTGGCTATGCCTATCGACTGAAGCTGCCCGGCCCGTTCGGGCTGGCCCTTGGCGGCGCCATGGCGGCCTATGTGAAGCCGGCCGCGCTCGATACTGCTTATGGTACCGCGCCGGTCAGTTACACGCTGTTCGCCAAGCTCTCGCTCGGGCAATAGGCGGCGAATCTCACGGAGTCGCCGATGGCCAGCTTTCGCCCGCTTCTAGCTGCCCTGCTCGCCATCGGCGCTTCCGCCTGCGCCGCGATGTCGCCCCCGCCACCCACTGACCATTCGGTGCTGACGGGCGAGCAACGTGCGCCCGTCACCATCCTGATCTCGATCGACGCGTTCCGCCCTGATTATATGGGCAAGGGGGATACGCCGGTGCTGGACGCGCTGGCCAGACAGGGTGTGCAGGCGACCATGCGGCCCAGCTTCCCGACCCTGACCTTCCCCAACCATACTACCCTCGTCACGGGCCTGCGGCCCGACAGGAACGGCATCGTCGCCAACACGATGTATGACCCGAAAAGGCCGGGCGTGCGCTTCTACAGCAAGGAACTGGAGAGCTCCGACCCCTTCTGGTGGGCCGAGTCCGAACCGTTATGGATCACCGCCGAGAAGAACGGCATCCATGCCGCCACCATGTTCTGGCCCGGCGAGGAGGCCGCGCACGGCAACGTCCGGCCATTCGACTGGGTCAGGTTCGACCCCAATTTCACCAGCGAGCAGCGGGTGCGCACGGTAACGGACTGGATGCGGCGGCCGGCCGAGATCCGCCCCAGGTTCGTGACGATCTATTTCGATGATGTTGACAAGGCCGGCCACAAGTTCGGGCCTGCGGCGCCAGAAACGCGCGACGCGGTTCGGCTGGTCGACCGGCTGATTGGCGATCTCAAGACCGGGCTCGATAGGATGTACCAGCCGGTCGATCTCGTCATCGTCTCCGATCATGGCATGCGTGCCATTCAGCCTGAGCGAACCGTGTCGCTCGATCGGATTCTCTCCCGGGAGAGCTACAGGCTGGCGAGCTACGGCCCGTTCGCCACGCTCGATCCGATGCCGGGACAGGAGGAGGAGGTCGCCCGCGTTCTGCTGGCGCCGAACCCCAACATGACATGCTGGCGCAAGGCGGACGTTCCGGCGCGCTTCCATTACGGGGCCAATCCCCGGGTCGGCGCGTTTGTGTGCCAGGCTGCCTCCGGTGGTGAGGTGATGCTTGGCATGCCGACCAACAAGGGCGATCACGGCTATGAGCCCGACGATCCCGACATGACCGCTTTATTCCTGGCCAATGGCCCGCGCTTCCGTCGCGACGCGAAAATTCCGGCGAAATTTGATAATGTCGATCTCTATCCCATGCTTGCCGACTTGATCGGCGTTACGCCCCTGCCCAATGAGGGCAACCCGGCAACCCTGGCTGCTCTGATCGCCCCGAAAAGGAAAGATTGATGCAATATTTCGAGGACATTGAGGTCGGCACCAAGGCCAGCTTCGGTCGGTACGAAGTGACGCGCGACGAGGTGGTCGAGTTCGCCTCGAAATATGATCCCCAGCCTTTTCACCTCTCCGATGAAGCGGCGGCGGAAACGCATTTCGGCCGACTCTCGGCGAGTGGGTGGCAGACTTGCGCGATGACCATGTCGATGGTGGTCGAAAATCTCAAGGCAAACAGCCAGGCTGGATTAGGATCGCCGGGAATCGACGAACTGCGCTGGCTGAAGCCGGTCTATCCGGGCGACATCCTACGCTGCGAAACCGAGATCCTCGACAAACGCGCGTCCCAAAGCCGGCCAGAGATGGGCAGCTATCGCAGCAGGATGACCGTACTCAACCAGGACGATATCCCGGTGATGACCTTCATTTCGATCGGGCTGATCCGGACCCGCCCGGCAGGCTGAGGCGTTCGCCTGGCTTGCGGTCAGCGCCGATCGCCGCCCCCCCTGCCGCCGCCTCCCCGATGTCCGCCACCACCGCGATTGCCGAAGCCGCCGCGGTTGCCGCCACCATTGCCACGGATTCCCTCGCCACCACGGTTCCCGCCCTGGCCACGAATAGCGCCACGGTCGCGGAACCCGCCGCCACTGCGCACGGCACCATGGTTGCCGCCGAAATCGCGCCACATCGGCCGGACATCGCGCCGGTCGCGATGCCAGTTTTGCGAACGCCCCTGCCAATAGTTGCGCTGGCCGTCGTTCCAGCGATGGCGGCGGTTCTGGCGATCAAAGACATAATAGCCGGTGCCCGGATAATAATAGTCGCCGTACCAGCCCCAATAGGGGTTGCCGCTATAGCCGCCATAATAGGGGTCCCAGTCGGTATAGCCGACCGAGACGCCCCCATAGCCGCCGCCATAGCCATAGCCGTCGGTCGCACAGCCGGAGAGGCCGAACCCCGCGGCAAGCGCGAGCCCAGCGATAGAAATCTTGAAGGGTGACATTGACGCAACTCCCGTGATGGGAGCGCCGATGTGGTGCGGCAGCGGCGCTTCGATGCCTGATCAACGGTACAAGGCCCGCGCGGTTCCAGGCCTCGACGAGGACGGCGGCACAGTCCGCGGCTCATTCGCCGTCGCTGTCCGGCACCTCCCGCACCACCACGGTGCCGCTACGCGAATCCACGACGATGTCGTCCTGATAGGAGGAACAGGGCACCATCCGCCCCTCGCTGTCCGACCATTCGCGCCTGATCTCTTCCCGTTCCAGCACATTGTAGAGCGCGATCTGCGCCCGCTTCTGTTCGGCCTCCGCCGCTTTCACCAACTGGGTCCAGCGATATTGCGCGGTCTGGTTGCCCTGTCGCGCTGCCGTCGCCATCGCCCGCAGCACCGCTTCGTGAGTCGACAGCTCGATTTCCGCGCCGTCCTCCTCGACCATGACCCGGCGATAGGCTTCGGCCAGGATCATTTCCCGGCCCGGCTCTGCCGCTCCGCGCAGCCTGTCGCCCGGCGCTCCGGTTGCGCGGGGCCGGCCGGCTGGATTGCCCGAATGGCCCTTGCGGAAACGATGCTCCACCGGCGGCTTGCCATATCCCGTGCCGCCCGCCTCGCTGACACGACTCGACGTTTCGCCATCCTTGCGTGATTCAACCTTGCCCTTGGCCATGCGACGACTCCCTTCATGATTCACGTCGCCTCCCTCAAACCCGATTCCGCCGCATGGTTGAATCAAGCCCCGGTTCCGTTGCCCGCGGCATTTCCCTGTTCGCGGCGGGCAATTCCCTGTTCTCCGCTGCAAAATTCCCTGTTCCGGCATAACAGGGAATCAACCATCAAGACGTTGATACAGGCTGATTATTTTGGCAAAATCAGCATGACTGAAGCACCCGAAAAAACGAATTTCCCTGTTAATTTCCCTGTTACCACCATCGGAACAGGGAAAATCGCGCCGTCCGACACCGTTGCAAGCCTCGGCTATCGCCCGGACTGTGCCCGACAGGCGCGGCGTCTGTGCCTGCTCGGCGCCGACCCAGCCGACATCGCCGATTTCTTCGAGATTTCGATCGAGACCTACCAGGACTGGCACCGGCATTATCCGGACTTTGCCGAAGCCATCGCTACTGGCCGGCGCTTGGCCGACGAACGAGTCGAGCGGTCGCTCTACGAGCAAGCGATCGGCTATGACCGGAAAAGGGTGAGGGTCATCAAACCGGCGGGCAGCGAAGAGCCGGTCGTCATGACGTGGCACGAACCAGTCCCGGCGGACCCGGACGCTTGTGCCCTCTGGCTGACGCTGGGGCGCTTGGGCTTCTTGGGAGATGCGACGCCCGAAGCGCCTGCCGGCTCAGTGCCCGTCGAACGCCACCAGCGAGCCGACCTCGATGCCGTCGGCGCGCAGCGCATCGGCACCGCCAAGTTCGGGCAGGTCGACGACGAACCGGGCCTGGGTCACCAGCGCGCCGGCCTTGCGCAGCAGCCTGACGGCGGCACGCGCGGTGCCCCCGGTCGCGATCAGGTCGTCGACCAGCAGCACGGTAGCGCCCGGCGCGCAGGCATCGGCATGCATCGCGATCCGGTCGGTGCCATATTCGAGGGCATAATCTTCGGCGATCGTCGCGCCGGGCAGCTTGCCGTCCTTGCGGATCAGCAGCACGCCGGCGTTAAGCGGCGCAGCCAGCGCCGCGGCGAAGATGAAACCGCGGGCTTCGATGCCGGCCACCAGGTCGACCCTGCCGTCGACCGAAGCGGCCATGCGCTCGATGCTGAGGGCGAAGCCCTGCGCGTCGAGCAGCAATGTCGTGATGTCGCGGAACATGATCCCCGGCTTCGGAAAGTCGGGGATCGTCCGGATCAGCGCCCTGAGATCGTCATTGTCGCGGCCGGTGTCTCCACCGGCCGCCAGAGTCTCAGAGGTGCCGACGGTCTCAATGCTCCTTGTCGCGCCAGACATTCTGATAGGCCCCCCAGGCAAGGAAGCAGAAGATCAGGAGGAAGATCAGCACCGCAAAGCCATATTGATGACGCGCTGTCAGGTTCGGTTCCGCCGTCCACACCAGGAACGCAGACACGTCCTTGGCCATCTGGTCGACCGTCGGCTTGGTGCCGTCAAGATACTGTACCTGGCCTTCGCTGGTCAGCGGCGGCGGCATCGCGATGTTCATCGTCGCGAAATAGGGGTTCGCGTGCAGGCCCGCGGGCGTCTTCACGTCCGGGAATTCCTTGAGCATCTCGGCCGACTGGGGCTCGTAGCCGGTCAGGAGCGAGTAGACATAGGCCGGGCCGTCATGACGCGCCTTGGTCATGAGCGAGAGGTCGGGCGGGTTCGCATTGTTGTTTGCGGCGCGCGCGGCGATCTCGTTCGCGAAGGGCGACGGGAAACGATCCGACGGGATGTTCTTGCGGGTCGCGGGCTCGCCGGTGTCCGGATTGATCGAGGGCTGCTCGATAACCCACTGGTTGGCGATCGCCTTCACCTGGGCTTCGTTATAGCCGATCTTCTGGAGATCGCGGAACGACACCAGATGAAGCGAGTGGCAAGCCGAGCAGACTTCCTTGAACACCTGGAAGCCGCGTTGGAGCTGGCGATTGTCGAACTTGCCGAACACGCCGTTGGACTCGAGCTCGAGTTCCTTCGGGTGCTTGTGCCATTCGCTCGTCTCGATCGACGGTGCCGCCGGATCGGTGATCTGACCCCAGACGGTCCAGGAGAGAGCCCAGGCGAGTACGACGACGAACGCCGTACCGACCAACATTGCAAAAAAGCGGACCATTGTAGCTATTGCCCCTTATTCGGCCGCGAGCGCGGTCTGCGCCGTCGAGGTGCCGCCATGCTTCGCCAGGACCGCCTCGGTGATCGAGTTGGGCAGCGGCGTGGGGCGTTCGGCCCGCGAGATGATCGGCAGGATGATCAGGAAGTGCGCGAAATAATAAGCGCCGCAGACCTGGCTGAGGATGACGTAGAGTGGCGTCGCGGGCGAACCACCGCACCAGCCCAGGATCAGCACGTCGGCCACCAGGATCCAGAAGAACACCCGATAGGTCGGCCGGTAATTGGCCGAACGCACCGGCGAGCTGTCGAGCCAGGGCAGGAAGAACAGCAGCAGGATCGACCCGAACATCGCCAGCACGCCCCACAGCTTCGCCGGGAGGATGAAGTCCGAGGTGAAGGCGCGCAGGATCGCGTAGAACGGCCAGAAATACCATTCGGGAACGATGTGCGCAGGCGTGGAGAGCGAGTTCGCCGGGATGTAGTTGTCCGGATGACCGAGATAGTTCGGCGCGAAAAACAGCAGCACCGCGAACAGCACCAGGAACACGCCGAGACCTACGCCGTCCTTGGCAGTGTAATAGGGGTGGAACGGAACCGTGTCCTGCTCGCCCTTCACTTCCACGCCGGTCGGGTTGTTCGAACCCGGAATGTGCAGCGCCCAGATGTGCAGGATGATGACAGCCGCGATCACGAACGGCAGCAGATAGTGGAGCGAGAAGAAGCGGTTCAGCGCTGCCTGGTCGGGGGCGAAACCGCCGAGCAGCCAGATGCGGATGGATTCGCCGACGACGGGTATCGCCGAGAAGAAGCCGGTGATCACCTGCGCGCCCCAGAAGCTCATCTGCCCCCAGGGAAGTACATAGCCCATGAAGGCGGTCGCCATCATGAGGAGGAAGATGACCACGCCGAGCAGCCAGACCATTTCTCGCGGCGCCTTGTAGGAACCGTAGAAGAGGCCGCGGAAGATGTGGATGTACACGACGATGAAGAACATCGAGGCGCCGTTCGCATGCGCATAACGCAGGAACCAGCCGCCATTCACGTCGCGCATGATATGCTCGACCGAATTGAATGCGCCGTCAGCCGTCGCGCCATAATGCATGGCGAGGATGATTCCGGTGATGATCTGGATGCCGAGCGCGGCCCCGGCGAGGACGCCGAAGTTCCAGAAATAATTGAGGTTGCGTGGCACCGGGTAACCGGCACCGACGGCGTTATAGACGAGGCGCGGAACGGGCAGCCGCTCGTCGACCCACTTCATCAGTGGGTTGGTGGGTGCATAATGCTTGGCCCAGGGAAAGCTCATGATGCGTTACCTCAACCGACCGTTACGGTCGTAGCGGAATTGAAGGTGTATTCGGGCACCGCGAGATTCTTCGGGGCCGGGCCTTTGCGGATGCGCGCTGCGGTGTCGTACGCCGAACCGTGGCACGGGCAGAAATACCCACCGAACGGGCCGCGATTCTCGCCTTCGCCGGCGCCCAGCGGCACGCAGCCGAGATGGGTGCACACGCCCAGCGTGATCAGCCAGTTGGTGTGGCCCGGCTTGGTGCGCTCGGCCAGGGTCTGCGGGTCGCGCAGCTCGCTCACCGGGACCGCCTCGGCCTCGGCGATTTCCTTCGGCGTCAGGTTGCGCACGAAGAGCGGCTGCTTGCGGAACGAGGTCTTGATCGCCTGGCCGGGCTGGATCTTCGACAGATCGATCTCGGTGGTCGACTGCGCGAGCACGTCGGCCGACGGGTTCATCTGGTTGAGCAGGGGCAGCACGGTGACAGCACCGCCGACGCCGATCCAGGCCACAGCCGCGATATTGATGAAATCGCGGCGGCGGGGATCTTCCACCTCCTCATGGAACGGTGCCGGGTCTTCCCCAGGCGGTACGGCGGTATCAACAATTGCCATTCACTTGCCCTTGCACTTCATGTCGCGGCGACGTTCGGCGAGGCGCTTTGCGAATTGTCCGCGCACGCCCACCGACCCTCCGTCCCCACGGAGGCTGGCGGCCTGATAGACGCGGGCGGTGCGCTTTGCCAACAGCATTTTAGCCCTGTTGTTACGGTAGCGGGCAAAGGCCTAAGCGAGATGCATGCGTGTGGCACTTTACCAACCCGATATCGCCGGCAATGTCGGCACGATCCTTCGGCTTTCCTCCTGTCTGAAGGTCGGGGTCGATCTGATCGAACCGATGGGATTCGCCTGGGGCGATCGCGCCCTTGCCCGCGCAGGCATGGACTATCTCGACACAGCCCAGGTGGTTCGCCATGTCGACTGGTCCGCCTTCGAGGCCCAGGTACCCGGGCGCATCGTGCTGCTGACGACTCAAGGCGGCGTACGCATCGACGAGGCCGTCTTCCAGCCGGACGATGTGCTGCTGATGGGCAGCGAGAGCGCCGGCGTGCCGCTGCATGTCCATACGCGCGCCGATCTTGCGGTACGCATTCCGCTGGTTGAGGGCATGCGATCGCTGAACGTCGCGGTCGCCGCGGGAATCGCGCTGGGCGAGGCATTGCGGCAGACCAAAGGCTGGCCGGCCTGATTCAACGCCCGTGCCGGCGATGGCATGGGACAATCCGTCTTCTCGACTTCGAGGGATTCCATCGGCAAAGGCGTGACCTATGGAACTCGACACCGAACAATCCACCGCCCGCGCCTGGTTCGAAAGCCTGCGCGACCAGATCTGCGCCGAATTCGAATCGATCGAGGCCGAGGCCGGATCGGACGCCTGCTTCGACTATATCGCCTGGGATCGCACCGATCCTTCGGGGGAACCCGGCGGCGGCGGCGTGCGCGGTGTGATGAAAGGCAAGGTCTTCGAAAAGGTCGGCGTCAATATCTCGACCGTCGGCGGCACCTTCGAGGGCGACTTCGCCAAGTCGATCCACGGCGCGGGCGAGGATCCGCGCTTTTTCGCCACCGGCATCAGCCTGGTAGCGCACATGGCGAACCCGCATGTGCCCGCCGTCCACATGAACACGCGGTTCCTGGTCACCACGAAACGCTGGTTTGGCGGCGGAGCCGATCTCAATCCTCCCCTGCCCGTCGCGACCGATACCGAGGATTTCCACGCGACGCTGAAGACGGCGTGCGACGCGCATGATCCGGCGCATTATCCGCGCTTCACGAAATGGGCCGACGACTATTTCTACATCCCTCACCGCCAGGTGCACCGCGGCGTGGGCGGCATCTTCTACGATCACCTGGAGGGTGATTTCGCGGCAAACTTCGCCTTCACCCAGGATGTCGGCCGCGCCTTTCTCGATGCTTTTCCGCGGATCGTGCGGCGGCGGATGGGGGATTCGTTCACCGAGGCGGATGTCGCCGCACAACGCGCCTGGCGCGGCCGCTATGCCGAATTCAACCTGGTCTATGACCGCGGCACTTTGTTCGGGCTCAAGACCGGGGGCAATATTGACGCGATTCTGATGAGCCTGCCGCCGGTCGCCACATGGGAGTGATGGGGTGGGACTGACGCCGGTCTCGCCGAACGAGGTGGCGACGATCGTCACTACGCTGGAGATGCGACAACGCCCGCCGCTCCGGCCCCTGCCCGCTTCCCGCCTTAGGCTGGTCACCTGGAAAGAACCGTCATCGGAGAAATATCGCGCGCTGTTCCGGCGAATCGGTGCGCCCTGGCTCTGGTTCTCGCGGCTGGCGATGGATGAGGCCGCGCTGACGCGAATCATCCATGATCCCGGCATCGCCATCTTCGCCGCGGTCGATCCCGCCGGCGTCGAGGTCGGCATGCTCGAGCTGGATTTCCGTGTGTCGCGCGATTGCGAGATTTCCTATTTCGGCCTGATCCCCGAACTGGCCGGACAAGGTCATGGCCGCTGGCTGATGGCCGAGGCGATGGCGCGCAGCTGGATCAAGGGCGTCGAGCGCGTCTGGGTGCACACCTGCACGCTCGATCATCCTTCGGCGCTCGGTTTCTACCGGGCATCAGGCTTCACCGCGATCTCGCGGACGATCGAGACGTTCCCTGATCCCCGTGCGATCGGCATGCTGCCGCCCGACGCAGCGCCTCAGATCCCGCGGCTCGATGCCAGTCGCCGGTAGAGTGAGACCTGCACCAGGATCGTGGCGAGCAATGTGATCGTGACACCGGCAGCGGCTGCGAGATCGAGCAGGGCCGCCACCACCGGATTGGCCATCGGTGCGCCGCCCATCATCCCGCCGATCTTAACGAACAGCTGCGAGACGAGGTCGCCCACCAGCAACGCCAGGCAAGCGAAGCCGGCCAGGATCAGCCCGTTGCCGCGAGTGAGCGCAACGCTGCGCGCCATGGCAGCCCCGGCCCCAAGCGGCTGCTCGGCGACGACAGCAGGCGCCGCCAGCAACAGGCGCCCTTGCAAGTAGAAGCCCGGCAGGAGGAACATCAGCAGGCCGATCTGGACCGGGATCGCCATGATGATTGCGAGCAGCAGGAAGCGCGGCGACAGTCGCAGGGCACGCGTCAGCCCCCGCCGCACGTCCGGTCGCTCGGGATCGAGATAGAGGGTGAACACGGCAAGGCTGCCGAACAGCGAGATCAGCGAAATCAGGATGACGGTCAGACTATATTGCGACGACCAGGATTCCACCGCATCGAGCCAGGCGCGAAGCCCGGCATTGTCCATCGTCTTGGGTGGATCCGGCGGCAGGGCGACGAACAGCTTCATCGCCAGTTGCGGCACGAACAGAAAGAAACCCGCGACACCGATCAGCAGGTCGCGGTCGCGCTTGCACAACCGCCAGGCGTCGCTGAAGACGCCGATCACATCGAGGGTCATAGCGAGTCGACAATCGCCTCGCGCGCATCGCGCGCAGCCAGATAGAGCCTTCCACCGAAGGCGGAGGCGAGCACGCTGAAGGCAGTGACCACGATGCCGACCAGGAGCGCCGTCATCACGCTGCCGACCGTCACCGGCCCATCGCCGCCGGCGATCAGCCTGAAGATCGATCCGAACACCAGCTTGGCCGCAAGGACCGACACCCCGAAGACCACCACGTAAAGGACGATAACCCCCAGGATTCTCCACGTGATCGGCCGTGTCAGCGTGAACGACCGCCGCAGCGCCGTGAACCCGCTCCCCTCCTTCAGCACGATCGGAGTGATCAGGGCTAGCCGGGCGCCGAGCCACAGCAGCAGCGCCGTCAGCAACAGCACATAGATCGACAAAAAGCCGCCCACGCCCGTCGGAAGATCGGCCTTTCCGCCGGTCATCGCCGCCTGGAAGTCGAAGCCGGACAAGGTGAGCGCCACCGGTACGGGCAGCATCAGCGCGAAAAGGCCGGCGAACAGGATCAGCAGCAGGCCGATAAGGGGCAGGAACCGCCGCGCAGCGAGAGCCGCCGCCACGCTCCTGCCTCCGCCCGGGTCGAGCACCAGCGCGGTGATGACAAGCTGCCCCCAGGCGCCGACAAGCGCCAGGACCAGCGACAGGATCTGGACCGTAACGGCAGTCGCGCCGGGCTGCGCGCTCAGCGGTTCGAGACTGGAGGACAGGACGCCGGGAAGATAGATTGCCAGGAACGCGATCGGGAAGATCGCGGAGACATTGTCGCTCAAGAATTCGGTCGTTCGATCCCAGACCGTTCCCATGCTTACCATATTCGTCTCGTCCTCCCGTGGCGCGTCCGCGCCGGCAGCCCTGTTAGCGCAGCTTCCCACAGTGCGCCAATGCTTGCGCAAGACGCCGGAGTGGCGCAATCGGGCTCGCGTGACTGCCTTTCCCGACGAGATCGAGTGGCGCGTCGAGCCAGCGCCGATGCCCTATGACGAAGCCATCACCGTCATGGAGACACGCGCTGCGGCCGTCGCCGCCGGCGAGGCGCGCGAGCTGATCTGGCTGCTCGAGCATCCGCCCGTGTATACCGGCGGGACCAGCGCCGATCCGGCCGAGCTGCTCGATCCACGCTTCCCCGTCGTCCAGACCGGGCGCGGCGGCCGCTATACCTATCACGGCCCCGGCCAGCGGATCGGCTATCTGGTGCTCGATCTCAACCGTCGCGGGCGCGACGTACGGCACTTCGTGCATAGTCTAGAAGGCTGGCTGATCGCGGCGCTCGCCGAGATCGGCATCGAGGCTTTCCGCGCGCCAGGCCGCATCGGTATCTGGACGAACGTGCCCTCTCCCTTCGGCGGTACGGCGGAGGCCAAGATCGGCGCGATCGGCGTGCGTGTCCGGAAATGGGTCACCCTGCACGGCTTCTCGGTCAACCTGTCGCCCGACCTGTCGCATTTCGGCGGGATCGTGCCGTGCGGCCTGCCCGACTATCCTGTCACCAGCGCCGCCGTGCTCGGAAAGCCATCGGACTTTGCAACTTTTGACGCTGCACTCGCGTTTGCGAGTTCCACGTTCCTCGGCACTCTTTCGTCAGGCCGTCAAAACGAGGCTTGAGGGGCGCTCGATATCAGACTAATGTCCACCACGGTTTGGGTATTAAGGGTCTCGAGACCATCCAAATCCACTATCTAGGGAGCTTTCCAATGCGTGCATTCATTTCCAAGGTCGTTACCGGTTCGATGATCGCCGGCGCGGCGCTGATGGTTTCGGCTTGCGGCACGAAGACCGAGACGACCACCACGAACGACACCACCGTCACCGAGATGGGCAACGACGCGACCATCACCGACAACATGACCACTGTCGACAGCACGTCGATGGACGGCAACATGATGGGCAACGACACCGCAGTCGTGACCAACGAAACTTCGACCACCACGACCACGAACACTCAGTAATCGCCCTTCGGGCTTGATTGCTTTGGGGGCCGTCCGGGAAACCGGGCGGCCCTTTCGATTCAACCGCCATTCGATTTCAGGCAGGAAAATTGCCGCGTGGAAAAAGGCTTGGGTTGGGAATCGAAAAGCCTTAACCCCATTCGACAAGTCTTCGAGAGGATGACGAGGCGATCATGAAGCTGTTGCATATCCTTTGTATCTCCGCCGTCGCGGCTGGCACACTCCACGCAGCGCCCGCCTCGGCGCAGTTCTTCCTTGTCGAGAAAGACATGAAGGGAATCGCGGTGCGCGGCCACGAAACCGGCCTCGGCCAAGAGCTGCCCGGTGCGACCGAAGCCGAGCAGCGCGCAGCCCTGGTCTGGAACATGCGCGCGGCGCTCAACGTCGCCGCGTTGCAATGCCAGTTCGAGCCGACGCTGATGACCCAGGCGAACTACAACGTCATCCTGCTCAACCATGAGGACGAGCTGAAGAAATCCTATGACGTTCTGACCAAATATTTCGCGCGCACGGCGAAGACGGTAAAGGCCGGCCAGACCGCGCTCGACCAGTTCGGCACCCGTACCTATTCGGGCTTCACCACGGTCGCTGCACAATATGGCTTCTGCCAGACCGCAGCATCGATCGCGCGCGATGCTATCTTCGTACCGCGCGGTTCCTTCTACCAGATCGCCGAAAACCGCACGCGCGAGTTGCGCAACAGTCTGGTCCCCACCGGTGAGCAGCGCTTCCCGCGCGGCATCCTCTACACCCGCCAGGCAGGCGCCCTGCCCCGGCTCGACGAGATGTGCTGGGACAAGAAGGGCAATTGGGTCACCAAGAAATGCGGCGCCTTTCAGGTGAGCACTATCAACTGATCTCGATCCTGCCCGTTCGTTTCCGGCATCGTCGAGAAACCCTGCTTAGCGTCTGCGGCCTGTTTCTCGACGACGTTCGAAACGAATTCTAGCGCAGTCCCAGCGCCTTGTGCGCCTGCAAAGTCAGGCGCCAATGCGGGCGGTTGAGCACGAAATCGATCGCCGCTGCCTGATTTTCTGCGATCCGGGCATCGTCCATCGGCTGGACGAGAAAATGGCTGAAGTCCCAACCCTCGATCGCCTCGACATCGGTGCCGGCCTGCGGCCAGACCAGCTTAAGCTCGTCACCCGATTGCTGCACGACGATACTGCCGGCCTTGGGGCTGATACAGACCCAGTCGATGCCCGGATGCGCGGCAATCGTGCCGTTGCTCTCGATCGCAATGGTGAATCCTGCGCCATGAAGGGCGACGACCAGCGCATCGTCGACCTGCAGCATCGGCTCGCCGCCGGTCAGCACCACGAAACGCTCAGATGCCCCCTCACCCCAATGATCGGCTACAGCCGCCGCCAGCGCCGCAGCATCGGCAAACTTGCCACCGCCTGCGCCGTCCGTCCCGACAAAGTCGGTGTCGCAGAAACGGCAAACAGCCGCCGCTCGGTCCTGTTCGCGGCCCGACCATAGGTTGCAGCCGGCAAAGCGCACGAACACTGCGCGACGCCCGGCATTCACGCCCTCACCCTGCAGGGTGAGGAACATCTCCTTGACCGCGTAGCTCATCGCCGATCGGCTCAGGTGAGGTCGGCGTAGCGAGTAGGATCGGGGAGCCCGGCCTCCTCGAAGCCCTTGGCGCGCAGGCGGCAGCTGTCGCACAGGCCGCAATGCACCCCGCCCGGCGCCGGATCATAGCATGACCAGCTGATCCCGGCATCGAGCCCGAGCCGCGCCGCCTCGCGCACGATATCGGCCTTGGTCATATTCTGCAGTGGCGCATGGATGTGGAAGGGTTGCCCTTCGATACCCGCCTTGGTGGCGACTTCGGCGAGCTTCTCGAACTCGGCGATGAATTCTGGGCGGCAATCGGGATATCCCGAATAATCGAGCGCGTTGACGCCAATATACAGGTCCCGCGCGCCGGCCGCCTCGGCCCAGCCCAATGCGAGGCTGAGGAAGATCGTGTTGCGCGCCGGTACATAGGTGATGGGAATGCCCTCCTCCACACCGGTCTTGGGCACGGCGATGTCGTCGGTGAGCGCTGATCCGCCAAAGGCCGAGAGATCGAGCGGCAGCACGACATGGCGCTCCGCCCCGAGCAGGGTCGCGATGCGCCGCGCGGCCGCGAGTTCGAGCCGGTGTCGCTGGTTATAATCGACTGAAAGCGCGAGCAAGCGATGGCCGTCCTCACGCGCACGCGCCGCCGCCACCATCGAATCCAGGCCGCCCGACACAAGGGCGACCGCCAGGGTCGTTGAACTTGTCATGATGCGCGCAGAACTAGGGACTGCATCGCCGCTCCGCAATCCCGTGCGTCTCTTCACAAAAAACGGGCCGCCTCTAGAGCGACCCAGTGATGCTCCATGGAGCCATTAGGGAGAAAACCGTGCCCACGAATGACACGAGCCTCCTTGTAAGGCGATGCGGTAACCACCGCGTTAATGCGCCGCGAGTGCCTTGGGTGCGCAGGCCCCCACCCGGCGAGCCTCGTAATCCAGGTCGAACGGCGCGCCGCCTGCCATGCCCTGAGTCTGCAGGCGCAGCAGTCGCGGCGTCTCGAGCGTCAGCGCGGTGCGGCCATGGCCCGCGCCGGGGCAGGTATAATGGACCGTCGCGCTATCGGGCGTATCGGCAATCACGAAACGCGAACACTGCGCGCCGACATGCCCGATCTGGAGCAGCACCGCCGGATCGGAAACACAGATCGACCGCCCTGCCGCGGTCGAACCAGATTCGCGAAGCTGCCACTGCCCGGTCTCGATGCGCGCGAGCACTGCAAGTTGCGGTGCGCGCGCGGGGGCGGCAGTGACCAGGCCTGCTGCAAGGAGCAGGCCTGCCAATCCGCGCCGCGCGATACGCTGAACATCGATCATCTAGAACCTCGCTCGCCACGGGTGCCCCTCCGGGGCATCAAGCCAGCGACCCGTTTTATGTTTGCCGCACTTGCGAACGAGATTCAACACCGTTCAGGCCGCGTAATGATCGACGACGGGCACCGGAAACGTCCGCGCGCAGAATGCGCAATCGACCACGATCATCCCGTTCTCATCAGCCATGGACCGCTGCTCCTCGGCCGGGAATTTCGACAGGACGGAGGCGATGTAGTCAGGCGAGCAGCGGCAGCCGCGCACAAGTGATGCCGCGGGCAAAAGGCGAACCTCCTCCTCTTCATTGAACAGGCGCCACACCAACGCGTCGAGCGGGATCGACGAATCGGCGAGTTCATCGGCCCCCATGGTCTGACCAAGGGCCACTACATGCTCCCATTCGGGATGATCGAGCCGGGTATGAATGCGTTCGCGACCATCCTCGCCCTCGGGCAAATGCTGGAGGAATAGCCCGCCCGAGACGTGACGGCCCTCTTCGTCCCGCGCGATTCCGACACGGATCAAGGTGGGAATCTGCTCCGACTGGACAAAATAATTCTGCGCCGCCTCGGCCAGGGTCGCACCATCGAGCGGGACAATCCCCTGATAGCGCTCCTTGGTCGCCGCCTGATCGAAGGTGATGGCGAGATAGCCTTGCCCGAACAGTGCGAACAGAGTCGGATCCTGCGGGCCCTCCGCCAGACGTTCAGCGTCGAACTGAACATAACCGCGGACTTCCCCGCCGCGATAATCGCAGACGAGAAGCTTCACGACACCGCCATCGGTCTGGGCTTGAAGCGTAAGCTGGCCGCCGGCATCTTTGAGCGTCGATCCGATCAGCGCAGCAAGTGTCAACGCCTCGGCAAGCAGGGCTTCGATCGCCGGGGGATAGGCATGTGCGGACAGAATCTCGTCGAGCACGGGTCCCAAGCGCACGACGCGGCCGCGCGCGTTGCGCGTCGCGATGGTGAAGCCAAGCGCGCGGTCCAGATCCTGGGATTTTGTCTCGTTCATTCCACACCATTTCGGCTGAGCTGTTCGAAGCCCCAATCTTCCTTCGACGAAGCAAGAACGGCCCCTCGACTGGCTTGGGGCGGACGGGATTCTATCGACTTGAAGATAGGTGCGCCGAAGCGCCTATCAACCGATCTGGCCAAAGCACCAGCGGAGGACGGACTTCTGGGCATGCAGGCGGTTCTCCGCCTCTTCCCAGATCAGCGATTGCGGGCCGTCGATCACGGCGGTGACGACCTCCTCTTCGCGGTGGGCCGGCAGGCAGTGAAGGAACTTCGCCTCGGGTTTGGCCATCGCCATCAGCGCTTCGGTGACCTGATAGGGCAGCATCGCCGCAAGCTTGGTCTCGGCATGCAGTTGGCCCATCGAAATCCAGGTGTCAGTGACGACCACATCAGCCCCTTCGACCGCCTCGCGCGGATCGGCGACAACGCGGGCACGGCCACCGGCGCGCTCGATCAGGTGTTCCTCGGGCTGGTATCCTTGCGGACAGGCAGCCGTCACGTCGAAATGCAGGAGCGACGCCGCCTCGATGAGCGAGGTGAGCACATTGTTGCCGTCACCCAGCCAGGCCACCTTGAGTCCGGGCAACGATTTGCCGCTTTCGACGATGGTCAGCAGGTCGGCGACGAGCTGGCAGGGATGCGACAAGTCGGTCAGGCCATTGATGACCGGCACGCTGGCATAGGCTGCCATCTCCTCGACCTTTGCATGGTCGTCCGTGCGGATCATGATCGCGTCGCAATAGCCCGACAGGATGCGGGCGGTATCGGCGACAGTCTCGCCGCGGCCGAGCTGCGTCGTGCCGGCGTCCATCACGACCGAGCTGCCGCCGAGTTGGCGGATCGCCATGTCGAACGACACTCGGGTACGGGTCGAGTTCTTCTCGAACACCATCGCAAGCACATGGCCGGCGAGCGGCGCGTCGGCGTCCGCCCTCCCCTTTGGCCAGCCGGCACGTGCCGCCTTGCGATCGATCGCGTCGGACAGCATCGAGGCGATGCCGTCCGCGCCGGCGTCCGACAGGTTGAGGAAATGACGGATCGACACGCTAGTCGTCCGATGCGGGCACATACGCCCGCGCCGCCTCGGACAACCTCTCGATGCACTCGGCGATATGGCTTTCGTCGATCACCAGCGGCGGCAAGATCCGCACGACATTTTCGCCTGCCGCGACCGTGAGCAGGCCGTGATTGTCACGGCAGTGCGCGACAAATCGCCGACTGTCGGACTTGAGCTTGACGCCGAGCATAAGCCCCTTGCCGCGCACGCTGTCGAACAGGTGATCATGGTTGGGGATCATCTGCTCCAGACCCTGGCGAAGGCGTTCGCCCATCGTAGTGACGTTGTCGAGGAAACCCGGCTCCAGGATCACGTCGAGCACCGCCTCGCCCGCAGCCATGGCGAGCGGGTTGCCGCCATAGGTGGAGCCGTGCGTGCCGATCACCATGCCCTTGGCTGCTTCCTCGGTCGCGAGGCACGCGCCGAGCGGGAAGCCGCCGCCAATACCCTTGGCGACAGCGATGATGTCCGGAACCACGCCGTAATGCTCATGCGCGAACAGCTTGCCGGTGCGGCCATAGCCGGCCTGGACCTCGTCGAGGACGAGCAGGAGGCCCTTATCGTCACAGGCCTTGCGCAGCCCTTGAAGGAACGCCTCAGTCGCAGGCGTCAGGCCGCCCTCGCCCTGGATCGGCTCGACCAGGAAACCTGCCGTATTGTCGTCGACCAGCGCAAGCGCCGCCTCTAGATCGTTGAACGGCGCATATTTGAAGCCCGGCAGCAGCGGCTCGAAGCCGTCGCGCATCTTGGACTGGTTGGTCGCGCTGATCGTGCCTAGAGTGCGGCCATGGAACGCGTTGTTGAAGGTGATGAGGTCATGCCGCTGCGGGTTGCCGGCGACATAGTGATAGCGCCGCGCCGTCTTGATCGCGCATTCGACCGCCTCGGCCCCCGAATTGGTGAAGAACACCGTATCGGCGAAGGTCGCATCGATCAGCCGCTGTGCGAAATGCTCGCCCTGCGGGCTGCCGTACAGGTTCGACACATGCATCAGGGTCGCAGCCTGATCCGCGATCGCCTTCACGAGCTTTGGATGGCCATGGCCCAATGCGTTGACCGCGATGCCGCTGGCGAAATCGAGATAGCGTTCGCCCTGCTCCCCGATCAGATAGCAGCCCTCGCCTCGCACCGGCCGCACGCCGCAACGCGGGTAGACGGGCATGAGTGGGGTGATGGGCACCGCAGGTCTCCTCAATAGAAAAGGGCGGCCCAGCCGGGCCGCCCGGAGCGGGTGTTTACGAGCGAGGAGCCACCTGCGTCAATATTGCAGGCAGCATAGTCCTAACCGCCTCAGTCGCCGGTCAGGATTCGGTCGACGAGCTGCTTCACCGTCGGCACGAAGCCGTTCGAATAGAACGGATCCTTCTTGAAATTATAAGCGCCATGCCCGGCGAACATCAGGTTCTGGTCGATGGGCCCGCCATGGGCGATGTCCTGCAACGTCTTCTGGATGCAGAAGCTGCGCGGATCGGCGAGGCGCCCGGTGGAATTGGTTTCGCTATCGGCCCAGGAGGAAAAGGCGCACTGACTGAGGCAGCCCATGCAATCGGCCTGGTCCTTGCGGATCACGCCCTTTTCCTCGGGTGATACGAAGACGAGCGTGTTGTCGGGGGTCTTCAGCGCATCCGTGAAGCCTTCGCCGAACCATTGGCGCGCGCGGAGCAGGTCGTTGCGGGTCACCCAGAAATTCTTCCCCTTCACGCCTACGTCGAGCTGGAAGATGTGGTCGCCGGCTTCTTGGGTGGAAAAGGCGATCTGTCGCTCCGACCGCGCTTCGAGCGCGCGCAGGAAGGGATTGCGGACGGCGCTTGAATAGAAACCGGTCGGCGAGAAACGATGAAGCAGGACCTCGCCTTCCTCGATATTGGTCAGCTTTGTCTTCCAGCCTTCCGGGATCGGGCTTTCCTGCGTCAACAGCGGGCGCGTGCCGAACTGGAAGGCGATGCTGCCCAGCTCGGGGTTATCGATCCAGTTGTTCCAGTCGCGCAGATACCAGACCCCGCCGGCCATGATGATCGGCACGTCGTCGGAAATGCCGCCTTCGCGCATCGTCTCGCGCAGCGCCTTTACGCGCGGATAGGGATCTTCCGGCTTCAGCGGGTCTTCCGCGTTCGACAGGCCGTTATGGCCACCGGCGAGCCAGGGGTCCTCATAGACGACTGCGGCCAGCCATTCCGCGGCCTTCGAATAGGCGCGCTTCCACAGTGCGCGGAACGCACGGCCCGAGCTGACGATCGGCAGGTAATGGACATTGTAAGACGCCGCGATCTCGCTGAGCTTGTAAGGCATGCCGGCTCCGCAGGTGACGCCCGCGACCATGCCGCGAGTCCGCTCCAGCACGCCGTGAAGGATGCGCTGGGCGCCCCCCATTTCCCACAGCACGTTGATGTTGATCGCGCCCTTGCCGCCAGCGATCTCGAACGCGCGCTTCACCTGCTGAACCGCGCCCTCGATCGCATAGTCGATGAGTTCCTCGTGCCGCTCGCGGCGATTGAGCGCACGATAGATTTGGGGGATGATCTTGCCGTCGGGATCGTAACTGTCTGCATTCACGGCGGATACGGTGCCGATTCCACCGGCCGCAGCCCAGGCCCCCGCAGACGCGTGGTTGGTCGCGGCAACGCCTTTTCCACCCTCCACCAGCGGCCATACTTCCTGACCGTTATAGATGATGGGCTTCAGACCTTTAAACACACGACCTCCAACTTTGACTTACGTTCGATATAGCGTTTGGGTTGCGCTTAGCGAGAAAATTGCGACTTAGCCAAGGGTGCTCGGCCTGCCCATCGCCTCTTCGTAAAGCCCGATATAGCGGGCAATCATCACCCGTTCGTCATACTCGGCCACTGCCTTTGCCCTGTTTCGGGACCCAAGCTGGGCACGCGCAGCCGGCGAGGCGCCCGCGAGCGCCTGCAGCGAATCCCGCAGCCGAACCTCACCGCGGTCGACGATATACACCTCGTTCTCTAGCGCCACCATATGCCGCACGTCGCCGACGTTCGGCGCCACGATCGGCAGACCGGCGGCCATGCCCTCGACCACCGCGATCGGGAATTGCTCGCTCTTCGACGATAGTGCGAGGATATCGAACAGGCCGATATAGCGGTGTGGATCGGGCAGGAAGCCGGGCAGATGGATACGATCCTCCATGCCCATCGCTTCGGCGGCATCCATGATCCGCTCGCGCTCAGGCCCCTCTCCGACGATGACCAGCCGCACCCGGGCGGAAACACCGCCGGCCGCGCGGACCAGGGCGGGCAGGTCTTTCACCTCGCGCAGACCGGCGAGCGTGCCGATGACGACTTCGCCAGGCTTGCGACGGAAGCCCGGGATCGCCTTGGGATCGGGCTTCGCCGCGTAGAGCGCGGTATCGATGCCATTGGAGATGCGGTGAAGACGGACGGCCGGCTGCTTCCAGCTGCGCTGCGCGATCTTCTCGAGCGTCTGCGAGGGCACGACCAGCGCATGCGCCGCCGGCAGCGCAAACCGACGGTACATGTTGCGCTCGATCTTCAGGCCACCCGCCTCGTCCGCGTTGAAGCCGTCTTCGTGATGGACCAGCGGTGGCATGCCCTTGGAAAAGACGCGCCGCGCCATCACGCCATCGACCGCCCCCCAATTGTAGGTCAGCACCAGATCGAACCGGCGCATATATTTCGCCAGCGCCTCGTAACGCGACACCGAGGGCTTGCCGGTGAGTGAGGGTGGGTTCTGCGCGATCTCGTATCTGATCCCCGCCGCGATCGCGTCGCGCGCGCCGAGCTGGTCGGGCATGCCGGAGACGATGGTGTGCCGCGCACGATCCCCGAACGCGTTCATCAGGCGAACCGCACGCGCCTCCTTGCCGCCTAGGCTGAAGGTGGAATGCAGGTGCAGGATATTGATCGGCGGTGACATCGGGACGGTGCGTTAGCGGGAAATGATCGGGGCGTCATTACTTCGCGCCCCTACCGCAAGCGAGAGAGGGATCAAGCGAACGCCGTCTTGGGGATATGTGTTATGCGGCAGGCCAGATCGGCCTCGCCGCTCGCCACGATATAGTGATCGCCCGCATCCACGATGCCGGTCGTGAAAACGACGTTCTCCAGATACATCAGGTCCTTCAGCGGCTCGGTCAGCGCGGGTGCGGGCTGGATCAGCGGATCGTGGCTGGTGCGGAGCACCTTCGACGGATCGTCGCGGTCCAGCAGCGACCAGTAGGTTCGGTAGATGCCGACCACCCCGAGCGGCTCGACACCATGCCACAGGCTCAGCCAGCCATCCTCCGTCAGGACCGGCGGCGCGCCGCCCCCCATGCGCGCGGTCGCCATGGTGGCGGAATGCGGGCGGATGCCCGGTTCGTCATAGGGCTTCCAGTGAAGCGCGTCAGGCGAGGTCGCGAGGTTGATCGATGGCCCTGCCCGCCATTCGCTGCCGGGCGGATACGCGAAATAGAGATCGCCGAGCGGGCGGGTCTGCGCCCAATGCTTGCCGCCGATCAGCCCTTCGAAGATCAGCATGTCCTTGTTCTGGTGATCGAGCACGATGCCCTCGAGTTTCCATTCCATCGCGTCATCCGAGCTATAGAGCGTCGTCGAATGGCGTTCCGGACTGACCGAGCAGGTCGTCATCAGATAGCGATCGCCGACCTTGCTGATCCGTGCATCCTCGACGCCGTAACATTGATACGACGCGCGCGGCACGATGGCGCGGTCATAATGCACCGCGACGACGCTGCGGCCGTCGGCCGAAAGCTCGACCGGCAGCAGCCAGGACAGCGAGGTCAGCGCCATCACTTTCCAGCCGCCACCGCGCATCATGAACTTCCGGGGATCGGACGTATCGACATATTCGAGCGGCCAGGCGTCGAGCCTGTAGCCGCCGTCCTCCCACCGGATCGCATGGATATGCCCGTCGCGGATCGGTGTGCGCAGCGCTTCCGCCACTCGCACCATCAGCAGCAAATTGCCGTTGGGCAAGCGCGTCATGCCCGGATTGAACGCGCCGAGGATATAGGTCTCCACGCCCAGCTTGCCGGCGAGCGGCGAGCGGGACAGGTCGACGTCGGCAGGAGCGAAGACGAGACGGTCGAAGGAAAAGGTCATTCATCAGCCTGCATGCGGGGCGTGATCGTCAGTTGCTGGACGACCGCACGGTTGGGTTGAGTGAGGATGTAGTGGACACCGACGGCGATGTCCTCGGCGCGCAGCATCTCCCCCTTGTGGATCATCTCGCGCTGCTTCTCGGGCGGGATGTCGGGTAATTGCATGTCGGCACCGGTCTTGCCGGGCTCGACAAGCGCGACCTTGACGCCCTTTGGCCCCATCTCGCGGCGGAATGCCTCGGCGAAGCCCTGGATGCCGTATTTGATGCCGGCATAGACGGTCGATTGCGGCCCGAGCACATGCGCGCTCATCGAGCCGATCAGGATGATGTCGCCCTGCCCGTCAAGCTTTTCGACCGCTGCATGCGCCGTAAGCAGATAGGCGGTGAAGTCGGTGGCGATGGCATAGCGCAGATCCTTTTCGGACATGTCGCTGAGCGCCTCGGCGGCGATCGCGGCGTTGATGACCGCGATGTCGAGCCCGCCGAGCCAGGCGATGCCCGCATCTACAAAGGCGGCGACATTGTCGGGAACGGCCAAGTCGGTGGCGATGCCATCGCCCTCACCAACCTCGCGGATCCGCGTGAGCGCATCGTCCAGATGGTCCGGGTCGCGGCCGCAGATGAAGACCCGCACGCCCTCCGACGCGAGCAGCACCGCAATGGCGCGGCCGATACCGGTCGTGCCGCCGGTGATGATCGCGCGCTTGCCGGCGAGACCGACGACTTCGGTATGGGCGTCCGACAGATCGAGCATATGTGCCTCCCGTTGATATGAAGGAAGACGGCTCAGGCCGCGCCGGGTTCCGCCCCAGCTAGCGATATGCTTCCAGATAGTCGGCGCGGTCCTTTGTCTCTTTCGCGAAGCAGGCGGAGCGAAGGATCAGCGCAAGCGTCCCTCCCGCCTCTGGCTCGGCGGCTCTTTCGCAGGCTCGCTCGCGATCTTTGATCCAGGCGCGTTCGGCGGTTCTCAGTCTGGCTTTCCGAGTGGGGCCGAGCCGCGCCATGACCTTTCGATAGGCCGCGTTCAGGCGCACATCCTGTCGGTCCAGTTCTTCCCTGTTGCAATCGACGATGGCGGCCGTCACGCCGCGTGCAGCGTCGCCGGACACCATGCACCGGTCATGCTCGGCCGAAAGCTCATAGCCCGCCCTTGCTGGCACGGCAGCGGATGACGCTCCGGTCACAAAGACCAGGGTAGCCGCCCATAACATTGTCGCGCGACGACTTCTCACTGACGTACGATGCGCGCTAGCAGGCGATCGACCGCCGCTACTGCTTCGGGCTCGTCCAGCGTTGGCGTGTGGCCGACGCCATCGACCGTCACCAGTTCGGCATCGTCGAGCGATGCGGCCATGCGTTCCGCCGTGCGGGCGCTCAGCACGTCGGACCGGCCACCGCGCACGATCAGGGTCGGCACCTGCTTCAGGCGATTGAGCGCGCTCCACATGTCGGGTCCGGCCTCGTTGCCGGGCACGCGGAACGGCTCCGCGATCTTCATGTCATAGTCGAGCACGATGCGGCCCGAACTGTTGAGCCGGTAGAGGCGCTTGGCCATGGCCAGCCAGTCCTCGACCTCATAGGCCGGATAGACATCCGAATTCGCCTCGGCGACCGCGCGCGCCGCATGCATCCAGGTCGGCCAGGTGTTCGACTTGCCGACATAGGTGCGGATGCGCGACAGGCCCGCCGATTCGATCTCCGGCCCGACATCGTTGAGCAGGGCGCCGACGATCTTCTCCCGCGCGGTACCGGCGAGCAGCATCGTCACGATGCCGCCGAGCGACGTGCCGAAGGCGATGTAGGACGACACGCCAAGCTCGCCGAGCAGCGCCTCGACATCCTGGACATAGGTAAGCGGGACATAGCTCATCGGATCCTTGGCATAGGCGCTCTCGCCCCGCCCACGCAGATCGATCGCGATGACGCGCCATTCGGGCGAAAGCCGAGCCGCTACATCCTCGAAATCGCGGGCGTTGCGGGTCAGGCCCGGCAGGCAGAGGATCGGTGGGCGATCGTCCCGCCCGGGATAGTCGCGATAATGCAGCCGCAGCCCGTCGTTCGACCACCAATAACGATTTTCATAGGTGGACATGGTTGCATCCTGCGGTTGGCGGCTCCCATATCGCCGGATGACCCGCCCCCCGCAAGCATATCGGCCCGAAACCGCGATCCTCGACCTGGGAGACCGGTTCTACGACCCGGTCGATGCGGCCGACTTCCCCGAGACGAGGCTGCGATTCCGCAACGATCGCGCGGCGGCGAGCCTTGGACTGGAGGGGCTGAGCGATACCGAATGGGTGGCGCATTTCGGCCGTTTCCAGCCTGTGGAAGGCAGCCTGAGCCGGCCGCTGGCGCTGCGCTATCACGGGCACCAGTTCCGCGTGTACAACCCCGATATCGGCGACGGGCGCGGTTTCCTGTTCGCGCAACTGCGCGACGACCGCGGGCGGCTGATGGACCTGGGCACCAAGGGATCCGGCCAGACGCCGTGGAGCCGCTTCGGCGACGGGCGGCTGACGCTGAAGGGCGGCATGCGCGAGGTGCTGGCAACCGAGATGCTGGAAGCGCTCGGCGTCGAGACGTCGCGCAGCTTCTCGCTGATCGAAACCGGCGAAGCGCTGGAGCGCGGCGACGAGCCCTCGCCCACCCGTTCCGCAGTGCTGGTGCGGCTGAGCCATGGGCATATCCGGATCGGCACGTTCCAGCGGCTCGCCTACCACCGCGACGAGGACGGCATCCGGGCGCTGACGGCCTATGTGCTGCGCCACTATTATGGCGAGGAAGCCGGGGACGACGCCGCGGTGCGGCTGCTCGACCATGTCGTCCGGCGCGGCGCAACGCTGGCCGCGAGCTACATGGCGGCGGGCTTCGTCCACGGGGTGCTCAACAGCGACAATATCAACGTGACCGGTGAGAGCTTCGATTACGGGCCGTGGCGCTTCGCGCCGACCTGGGACCCGGGCTTCACCGCCGCCTATTTCGACCATGCCGGGCTCTATGCGTTCGGGCGCCAGCCCGAGGCGATCCATTGGGACGTGATGCAGCTTGCGGTGTCGCTGCGCCTGATCAGCGACGCCGAGCCGCTGATCGCGGTGCTCGAACGGTTCGGCGAGCACTACCAGCCAGCCGTATCGGGCGCGATCCTCTGGCGGCTTGGCCTGACGCCGCGCGATGCCGAAAGCGACCGGGCGCTGGTGCAGGCGGTCGAACGCGTACTGCGCAGCGAAAGCGCCTCTATCGACCGGTTCTTCTTCGACGCGTTCGGTGGAACGCTGCCAGAGAGTTACGGCGCCGCGTTCGACGAGGTCAGGTCGGTGCTGGCCACCTATGCGCCGCGCAGCAACCGCGAGCACCGCTATTGGCAGGGCGCGCCCTGTTCGATGCTGATCGACGAGGTCGAATCGATCTGGTCGGGAATCGACGGGCATGACGACTGGTCCGCCTTTCACGCGAAGGTCGCCGCGATACGCGAGATGGGTGACGCGCTGTCTTCCCGCTGAACCGGATTAGTGGAATTGGGGCACAAATTAGGGCAAGACCGATTTAGCATGGCATCCGAGATCGTTTCGACAGAACCAGCGACCGGCGCGATTCTCTGGCGGCGCGAAATCGGCGATGTGGATGCCGAGGTCGCGATGGCGCGGGCGAGCTGGGCCGAATGGGCCGCCCGTCCCCTCGCCTATCGAATCGAGACGCTGCGCCGCTTCGCCAATGTGGTGCGCGCCAAGGCGGACGCCTTTGCCGACCTGATCGCCCGCGAGACCGGCAAGCCGCTGTGGGAATCGCGTACCGAGATCGAATCGGTGATCGCGCGGGTCGACATCTCGGTCAGCGCCTATGCCGAGCGCACCTCGCAGCGCCGGCTCGACGCGCCAATGGGGTCGCGCGTGGCGCTGCGCCACAAACCACACGGCGTGCTGGCGGTGCTCGGGCCGTACAATTTTCCGGCACACCTGCCGAACGGGCATATCGTGCCCGCGCTGCTCGCGGGCAATGCGGTCGTGTTCAAGCCATCGGAGAAGGCACCGGCCAGCGGCGCCTTTCTCGTCGAGTGTTTCCACGGCGCCGGCGTGCCCCAGGGCTGCATCCGCGTGCTGATCGGCGGGCCGGCCGAGGGCAAGGCGCTTGCCGTGCATGACGGCATCGACGGGCTGCTCTTCACCGGATCCGCGCATACCGGCGTCTCGCTCAACCGTGCCTTCGCCAACCGGCCGGACAAGATCCTGGCGCTGGAGATGGGTGGCAACAACCCCATCATCGCGTGGGACACGCCGGACCTGCACAGCGCGGCGATCGTCATCGTACAGTCCGCCTTCACCACCGCCGGGCAGCGCTGCACCGCCGCGCGGCGGCTGATCGTGGACGAAAGACTGTACGAGCCGCTGATCGAGACGGTGAACAAGCTGGTCGGCCGCCTGATCGTCGGCGAGCCGCACGCCAATCCGGCCCCCTTCATGGGGCCGGTGATCGACAATGAAGCAGCCGACCTGCTGACCGAGAGCTTCCTGGAGCTGATGATGCGCGGCGGTCGCCCGATCCGCCATCTGGAGCGCGTGGTCGAGGGGCGCCCCTTCCTGATCCCGGCGCTGATCGACACGACCGAGATGCGCGACCGGCCCGATATCGAGCTGTTCGGGCCGATCCTGCAGGTGATCCGCGCCAAGACCTTCGACGATGCGCTCGCCGAGGCGAACAACACCCGATACGGCCTGTCCGCCTCCCTGCTGAGCCAGGATCCGGCGCTGTACGATCGCTTCTGGGCCAATGCGCGGGCGGGCATCGTCAACTGGAACAAGCCGACCAACGGCGCCTCGATCAAGGCGCCGTTCGGCGGGATCGGCCTGTCGGGCAACCACCGGCCGACCGCCTTTTATGCGGCCGATTATGCCGCCTATCCCGTAGTGTCGAGCGAGGCCGACCAGGCCCGCGCGTCGATCGGGGTCGGCCTGCGCGAGGGCTGAGCGACCGGGTAGTCCGGTATCAGCGACTGGCGCCGTCGAACCGGTGAAGGTCGAGCGAATCCAGATCGGCGGACGGCACGCAGCGCAGGTTGATCGCGCTGGTTTCTGACCCGTCGGGGCTGACGCCATAAGCGAACGGCTCCGTGCCGCAGGTCCGGCAGAACTGGTGCTCGATCTGGTGCGTGTTGAAGAGATAAGTGGTGAGAGACTCCTCCCCGCTGTCGAGGGTGAAGCTGCTGCGCGGCGTGAAGGCGAGCAGCAGGCCTTTGCGGCGGCAATGCGAGCAATTGCAGGAGATGGCGGTGGCGGGCACATCCCCCTCGACGGTGAATGTGACCGCGCCGCAATGGCAGCTTCCTTCGAACGACATTGTCCAACTCCCGAAAAACCGACTGTACCGGACATTGCTATCGGCGATCGGGGGTCACGGCTACCCGACTTCAGTGTCCCGCAAGGTTGGCGGTCCAGGCGCCCTGTTATCGGCAAGAACAGGGCGGAACAGGGCGGCGAATTTTTTCTCGCCCTGTTATCTCCAACTTTGTTGGAGAAATTCCACTTGTATCTCAGATGATTATCGGGCGCTCGCCCTGTTCTGCCATAACAGGGTGGAAATTTCACGGAACAGGGCGGGTGTTTGGAAATAACAGGGCGAGACCCTGCGGATAACAGGGCGGGTTGATTCAACCGCCCCTCTGAAGCTGCTTTTATGGCGCGATCCTTCATCCATGAGGCGATGACATGACGCGACAGAACATTGAATCGAACAAACCGGGTGCGGCGCAGGGCAAGCCGCCGGTCGAGCATCAGTTCAAGAAAGGAAAGTCGGGCAATCCGGCGGGCCGGCCGCGCCGGGCCGCCTCAGGCGCGCCGGGCGACCGGCTGCGCGGCGCCACCGAACCGACGCGGCAGATGATCCTGGAAGAAGCCTATCGCCTGGTCGAGGTGCGCGACGGCGACACGGTGATGCTGATGCCGATGAACCAGGCGGTGCTGCGCGCGATGGGCGATGCGGCGCTCAAGGGCAACCCGACCGCGCAACGCCGCTGGGCTGCGCTGGTGCAGGAGGCCGAGGCGCAGCAGAAGCGCGCGCAATATGCGATCTTCAATCTGGCCGAGCGCGCCGACAAGGAATGGGAAGCGAAGCGGTGGGAACGCGACGGGGAAGGCGATTATGATCCCTATCACGAGGAAATCCTTGTGGATTCTCGGTCTGGGTCCGTGGTTATTCGGGATGTTGGGGATGTTGGGGATGAGGTGGGATAATTTGGGATGAGAGCTGCTGCTATTGGGCCAGTAACAGACAGGCGACCATTGGCCACGGAGCGTGAGAAACGGGCCCGGCTTCGTTACATTTCAATCCCCCGGGTGGCGCAAGCCACCCGGGGGCCGGACAGGTTCAGGAACGGACCTGCCCGCCGGTGCCGATCATCAGAAGATGATCTTGAGGCCTCCGGTGATTGCGTGGTCGGCTGTGCCGACTCCCAGAACCCCGTCGTAACCGACACTCAAAGTGGCGCTCGGGGATAGCCGGAACCGTGCCTCCGCATTGAACAGACCTGCATCCTTCGATCCGGCCGTGCCGAGCACGGTGAAGGGCGTCCCGCCGGCAAAGGCATGACGGCCGACCGGTTCCAGATCGTCCCAGCCGTGGCGCCACCCCACGGTGCCGCGCAGCGAGAAGGGACCGGCGCGGCTGGTCTCGAAGCGCGCGCCCAGCGTGGAGCCGATCGTCTTTTCGCTGATCGCAGCGCCCGACAGCGCCGCCGGACCACTGGCTTCGGTGAACGCATCGGTCCTGGCGCGAATGGCGGTCAGGCCGACGAACGGCTCGACATACCCCCTGCCCAGCGGCACCCGATAGCCGACCTCGACAAAGCCCTGCAGCACCGAGCCGTGATAGTCGGCGGTCGGCGACGCGCTGAACCCCTGGAACGCGATCCGGCGCGTCGTCTTGGTGGAGGTGCGGGCATAGCCAACCCCGCCCCGAAGGCCGAACCCGCCGAAGCGTGCGCCGGCATAGACCATCCCGTGAAGACCCTCGATCGAACCGCTGCTGTCGCGGTGGTCGAGTCTTAGCTTCGTGTCGGTCCAGCCGCCGGCCACCCCGATCGTCACCGGCCCGACGCTGCGGTCCAGCCCGATCACCCCGCCCTTGGTATCGCGATCGAGTTCAGCCGCGTTGTAATCGCCATCGCTGATCCCCGAGGTGGTCAACAGGCGGCCCCAGACCGACCAGCCCGGCTGGCCGTCGGCAAGGCGGTCGAGCACGGCGCCCCGGACCAGCCGGCTGTCCTCAACCATCGCGTTTCGCGCGGATGGATGGATCTCGCCGGAAAGCTGGTCGAAGGCGACCTGCGCCGCGGCGTCGGTCGGCAGCAGCAGCAAGGCGTCCTTGACCGGATTGCCGTTGGGCAGGCTGTCCGCGCCCGCCGCGGCCGCCTTCTGGTTGGGGGTGAGCCCTGCGCTGGCCAGCGGCTTGAGCTGGGCGAATTCGAGGAACGCGCTCGTCGGTGTGTAGCCGTCGCGAAGCCCTGCGAAAGCCGTCAGGAATTGATCCTCGAAAACGAACTGGCCGGTTAGCCCGCCATCCGCCTGAACCACGACATGTTTGCCGTAGAGCACCAGCGGTAGGGTCGTCGTCGCCTGCAGCCTGCTGCCCGTCTCGATCGTGACCTTCCCCGTCGTGCGGAAACTGTCCGCGGCGTTCAGCCCGGCAATGTCCACCGACAGCACCGAACCGTTTGCGAAGGTCGTAGCCGCCGAGGTTTGGACGATGTCGCCGACGCCGCCGTCCTGGAGCCTGAGCAGGCCGCCTTGCTGGAAACGCTCAAGCCCCTGCCAGACAGTGGTTTCGGCCGTCGCACCCAATACGCCACCGAGAATGGTACCGGTTGGGGAATTGAGCAGGGTATCGTCGAGCGTCGCGAAGTTGCTGATGCCGCCGGTGCTCCGCCAGGTGCCCGAGTTGAGCAGCAAGCTGCTGTCGCCAGCGATTTCGACGGTGCCGAGCAAGGTCGCGGTATTGCCGATAGCAACCGCCCCTCCGCTCGCGCTGATCGCCCTGCCCGATCCTAGCCCGGAGACGTTGCGAATCGTGCCGTTGTTGACGATCACCACTTGCTGGTTGCCGTCGGAGAAAGCCTCGACGCCGTTGGTGTTACCCTGCGCAACACCGTTCACGGTGATGCGCGTGTCGCCCAGCCCGAAATTGATCGCCGAGATGCCGCTCAGACCGCCGGATGCGTTGCCCGATTCCACGGTGATGTCACCCGAGTTGCCGCCGGCGAAGACGAGGATGCCCGTCTTATCCTGCGAGGTGACTGTGCCAGTGGTGACGATCGCGGTCTCGCCGCTCCCAAGATTTTCGGCAGTGATTGCGTTGCCGACGGCCTGAACTTCGGTCGCGCGGATCGTCAGGTTGGTCGTACTCTGGTCATTTTCGGCGAGGATCCCGAATTCGCCACCGGTGACGACCCCGGTTGTCCGGATCGACGTTGCGCCGGTGCCCTCATTGTCGATGCGCAGGCCGCTCACGCCGCCCGACACGCGGGCGGCAAGGACGGTGAGGTCGCCGCTGTTCGCGCCGCCGCCCGCAGTGATTCCGGCCTCATCCACGCCATTGACCTGACCGGTGGCGATAATGGTGGTGGTGCCGGTTCCCAAATTGGTCGCCGCAATGCCGTAGCTGCTGCTCTGGACGTCGGCCGCGCGGATCGTCATGTCGGTCGAGGTGAATTCGGTCCGCGCGTAAATGCCGAAATCCTCGGCGCTGACAAGCCCGGTGGCGGTGACCGAAGCGGCGCCAAGCCCATCATTTTGCGCGTAAATGCCGAAGGTGCGGCCCGCGACCGTGCCGGCCTCGATGGTCAGGTCGCCGGCGGTTGCTCCCGCGAGCGCCCGGATGCCGGCTCCCGTCTCGGCCGAGACGGTCCCCGCCGCGATGACGCTGGTGGTGCCGCTGCCAAGATTTGCGACACCGATGCCGTCTCCATTGGCTGCCACGGCACTGGCGCGCACCGTCAGATCGCTCGCGCCCCCGCCGTTTTGCGCGAAGACACCGAATTCGTACCCCGAGACGAGCCCGGTCGCCGAGATGAGCGTCTCGCCCGACCCGTCGTTGACGGTGCTGATGCCGCGGTCTCCGCCCGCGACACTGACCGCAGCGACGCGGATGTCGGTCGCTCCGGTCCCGTTGGTCACGCCGATGCCAACCCCATCGACGGCGGTGCCGCTGACGCTGCCCGTCGCGGTGATGCCGGTCGCGCCGACACCGAAATTGGTGACGGCGATCCCGGAGCTTCCGGCGACATCGACAACCTCGACCGAAACGTCCGTCGCCGCCGTCCCGGTCTGGATCCCGATGCCGCTTCCGGTGATGCCGGTGACGGTGCCGCTTGCACGAACGCTGGTGACGCCCGTGCCGTTGTTCGAGAGGTTGATCCCGATCTGCTGGCCTTCGACATTGGCGACATCGGCCGACAGGTCGGTCGCCGTCGATGCGTTTGCCAGGCGGATGCCATCGAAGGTGGAGCCGGCGACGTCGCCGGTCGAGGTGACGCCGGTCGATCCGCTGCCCGAGTTGATCGCGACGATGCCAAATGCCCCGACGACATCGGCGGACGTGATCGCGATGGCGTTTGCGGACGAATCGTTGGTGGCGACGATGCCGTAGCCCGAATTGCTGGAGACCCGTCCGGAGGCAGTGATCGCGGTGTTTCCAGTGCCGTTGTTGATGGCCGCGATCCCGGCGAGCTCGCCATTGACCTGGTTGGCACGGATGTCGATGCCGGTGGAATTGATACCGGCCTCCACCGAGATGCCGGTTTCGCTCAGTCCCGTGACGGTCCCGGTCGCCTCGATGCTGGCGAACCCGCTCGCCATGTTGAAGACTTCGATGCCCGTGGTGCCGCCCGTCGCCTCGCCGATGCTGACATTGACTGCGCTGACCGCCTCTTCGGCATAGACCCGCACGGCAGCCGCGGTCTGGCCGGTCACCTTGTCTGCGAGCACGGTCATCGTCCCCGACCCGTCGCTCTCCGCAACGATGCCATATCGGCTTGACTGGACCTCGGCTGCGCGTAGGAAGAGATCGGTCGTCTTTCCCTCGCGATTTTGCGCGAGGATGCCATAGCCATAGGGGCTGGATTCGGTGGCCACGACGAGCCCGGTGACGGCGATGAAGGTCTCGCCGGTGCCTTCGTTGCGGGTATACATGCCGAAATTGCCGCCGGTCACATTGACGGCGTTGACCCGGATATCGGTCGCTCCCATGCCGGCGACGACCGAGATTCCGCTGCCCAGGGTGCCGATGAGGTTTCCGGTCGCGTTCACCTGCGCAAGCCCGATTCCTTCATGCGTCAAGGTGATGGCGGTGGTGTCGCTGGTCACGTCGACGGCCTCGATCAATGCGCTCTGGCTCGCGGCGGTCGTGAGGATCGAAATGCCGGTCGATGCCGAAGTCACCTGCCCGCTGGCGCGCACGACCGTGTCGCCCGATCCAAGATTTTCGGCGCGAATGCCCCGGGTCGCACCCACGACGTCATGCACATCGACCAGCATGTCGGTGGTGGCCACGTCTCCGAGGACGTTGATCCCGTCATCGCCGAAGCCGCTTACGGTGCCGGTCGCGATGACCGTGGTGGTGCCAACGCCGCTATTATAGGTGCGGATGCCCGTATCCCCGATCACGTCGGTGGCGGTGATCGACAGGTCGCCGACGAGGCCCTGACTGGACGCGAAGATGCCATTCTCGCTCGCACCGGCGACCAGCCCGGTCGCGACGATGGACAGGTTCCCGCTGCCCAGGCTGCTGGCGGTGATGCCGCTTGTCGCGCCGTTCACCTGCGCGGTGCGAATGTCGATTCCGAGGGTATCGGCACCGGCGGAGACGCGAATGCCGTCGGCGCTCAGCCCTGTCACGGTCCCGCCCGCGTCGACCTTGACCAGGTCGGTGCCGGTGCTGTCGACGATGATGCCGAAAGTGCCACCGGTGACCTCGCCGACGGTGAGGTCGACATCGTCGGACGCGTCGCCCGCGATGATGCGCACGCCCGCGCCCGTCTGGCCGGACACCGGACCGACCGCAGTGACCGTCGCCGATCCGTTCGCACCGTAAGCGATGCGGATGCCATCGTCGCGCGCGCTCACATCCTTGACGATCAGGCTGAGATCGCCCGCGCCGAAATCGCTGCTGGAGAAGACTCCGTCGCCGGCGATGTTCGAGATCGTCCCGAGCCAGCTGGCCACGGTGTCGCCACCGCCGCTGTTTTCGAGGCGAAGCCCGCGCGTGCCATTGGCGAAGATGTCGGCGTTCGAAAAGATGCTGAGCTCGCCACCCGACAGGCCGCTGCTCCCGGTCGTCGCGAAGCGCACGCCCGCGCCGGTAAAGGCTTCGCCGCCCTCATAGCTGATCAGGCCGTCTCCGCTCACGTCGAGTGCAAGGCCGTTGCCATTGCCGCTTGTATCGACTTCGAATGCGGGATTGGCGGTCACCTTCGCATCGTCGGCGATGATAGCCTGCGCCACGTCGGTCTGGCCCGCGCAGGTGAAGGTGGCCGGCGGCCCTTCGACGCATTGCGCATATGCCGGCGAGGCGATCGCCGTGAGGCTGGCCGAGGCGGCCAGAGCCGCGAGCCGCGCGATCTTCCGACGGTGCGCGCCGCGGCGCGGTCCGGGCGGGGCGAGATTCGAAATCATTGCGTTCATGATGCGGGTTCCACTGTTCCTGATTGGCGCCCGTCCCCTGCTGACCGACATCCACGGGGGGTCGATGCGGCAGCCGAAGCCGGGCTGCGGCTCGATGGATCAGGGGCGGCCCCACGATCAGGTGCACCGGCCGTCGGCGGACGCTGCTTCGAAATGCAACGGGTTGCATTTGGCGGGGTGACCGGTCAGGCTCCGGACCGGAGGGTGGCCGATGTCGAACAGCTTTGGAGATCGGCTCACGCTGGCACTGAAGGCGCTGTCGATGAGCCGGGGCCGGCTCGCCGCCGAACTGGAGGTCGACAAGTCGCTGGTCGGGCGATGGGCGTCGGGAACGGTTCGTCCCTCGGGCCACAATCTCGAACGCCTGACCCGCTTGCTCGCCGAAAAGCTTCCCGGCCTGACGCTGCTGGATTGGGAGCGCGCGCCTGCTGACTTCGCTGCCTTGTTCGGAGTCGACTTCGTGCACCCGCTCGACGATCGACCGTCGGGGCTCGACCTTCCGGCGGAGACGCTGGACGCCGCTTTTGGATCGACCCGGCTACGCGGCGAAGGCTATGAAGGCTTCTGGCGGGCGACTCATCCTGCAGTCATCGCCCCCGGCAGGTTCTTCCACGAACACGGCATGATCCGCCTCGGCGATGCAGGGCTCCTCAGGTTTGAGCTCGGTGGTCCTGATGTTCGCTACGTCGGTTCGATATTGCCGATCGAAGGTCAGGTCTTCGTGATCGCCACCGACACCGTCCGGTATCTTCCCTGTTACATGATCTTCAATATCGTCACCACGCCGAAGATCATGCTGATGGACGGTATTCTGCTGACGGCCGGAAATGCGATGCGGAACCCCTCGGCCTATCCGATCGTGATGGAGCGGATCGGGGATCTCACCGGAGATAAGGAGGCCGACGATGCCCACGCCGCTTCGCTGATGCACCGCCCTCAGTTCGTTCAGGACGATGCATTGGTTTCACAACCCATGCGCGATCACCTGATTCGGGATTTCGGCCCCACGCCGGCGAAGACTGGTGGCGACATGCTTTTGACCGCGGCAGGAACGGCGGATCTGGCCAAGGTCGTCGCGGCGCTCAATTATCCGCGCTGAGCACGACTTGCCGCCCCGGGGACCATCTGTCCTCCCCATGGCAAGCCTTCTCGATCCTTCCGCGCGTGGGCACGTTCTTGCTCAGTGGATTGCTTGCTTCGTTGCCGCGGTGTTGTTTCAGGCCGTGTGCCGGTCGAGCACCAGTTCAAGAGAGGAAAATCAGGCGACCCGGCGGGCCGGCCGCGCCAGCCGTGAGCTGCGTGACGATTTCGCACCACCCTACCCAAACGAAGAGCGCGGCGAAGCCCGGTGTAGCGCCATGGTTCGATCAACAACTTGATGCCCGTCATTTGCCGAATGGCAGATCGGGAGGTCGGGCGGTGATCAGGCGGGCGTCGGCTTCAGGGAGGTAATTGTGGCGATTCTGACGGCGGCGGCTCGGGTTGGTTCCGGCGACGAGCGTCGATTCTTCGCGGCGATGGCGATCATCGTGTCGGTGGCAACGTTCGTGGGTTTCGCACCGAGTTATTATCTGGCGCCGATGTTCAGCGCCAAGCCGTTGTCGGCGCTGCTCCATGTCCACGGCGTCGTTTTCACCGCCTGGATAGTGCTCTACGTCGCGCAGACCGTGCTGATCTCCGCAGGGCGCGCCGATATTCACCGGATCACCGGATACGCCGCCGTGGTGCTCGCAGGCGTGATGGTGCCGTTGGGCATCGCGACGGCGATCACCACCAAGCGCGTTGCCGTCGCCCATCACGTGCCGCCGCAGGGGCCGCCCCTGATCTTTCCCCTCGGCGCGATCCTGACGTTCGCAGTGCTGGTTGGCGCCGGAGTCGCGATCCGCAAGCGGCCTGCCTGGCACAAACGGCTGATGCTGCTCGGCACGGCGGCGATCCTGACCACGCCGCTCGCCCGGATCACGCGGTTTACCCATATCGGCCTGACGCCGGCGCTGGGCGGGATGATCCTGACGGATATCATGCTGGCGGCCCTGATATTCCACGACGTACGGACGCGCGGCAGGTTGCACCCGGCGACGATCTGGGGCGGCGGGTTCTTTTTAGCGACGCAAGTTCTGCGCCTCGCCCTCAATGCGACTCCGGCCTGGCAGGCATTTGCCAAGGGATTGACGGGCTGAGCCAATCGGCAGCTTCCAGACAGCCCGCAATACCCCAAAAGCCCCTTTTGGGCGTAAGGCTCGCGAACTTTAGTCTTCGTTCAACGGCAAGGTGCAGGTGCTGACCCAGGGGGATGTCAAACCCTATTGTCCACCCACACTTCACCGCGGCATATTTGCGATCCGGGCAATGAGTTGCGCCTGGCTGGCCGTCTCGGTCTTGAGAAAGATGTGCTTCAGGTGAAAGCGCACTGCGTTAACACTGACGCCGTTGCGGCTTGCATAATCCTGGGGTGTCTGCCCCTCGACCAGGGCGTCGACGACGCGTGCCTCGGAGGGTGTCAGTCCGAACCACTGCGCCAATCGGTCGATGCCCAGGACCGGCCCCTCGCCCACCCCGCTGCCGATGGTGACGATCATCGCGGCATCGGGAATGGCACCGCCGATATAGGGCACGGTCTTGGGCTTGATCAGCATGCCGAGCACCGGGTGTTCCAGGCCCGCGCGGTCAATCGCGTGGAAGGCGAGGTCGTCGCGCGACGGGCTCGAGCCCATGATCGCCAGCTTCTGCTGGCTGGCCGGATCGACGAAGGCCAGCTTTCCGCCCTTGGTCGTTATGAGGCCCGCCGCCTCGTAATGCGCGACACGATCATTGGCCGACAGGATATTGAAATCCTTGTCGAGGCTGATCAGGGCGTAACGCGACCGGTTAGCCGCCGCCCGAGCCGCCCCCGCCGCCACTTCCAGGCTGGCGATGCGGTGGCTGATCCGCACGGCGCGCTGGATATGCGGGCCCAGAACCCGGAGACCACGGCGCAGCACGGTGAGGTCGCGATCCCCCGGCCCGATCAGCAACAGGCCGAGACGCTCGCCATCACGACGGTCGAGCATAAGACAAAGCGTGCGGTCAACATTCATCGCCGCAAGGAAATTCTTGTAGAGGCCCGTCTTGCGGAGCTCCTCGCGCGGCAGGATTTCGTCGGTATCGATCAGCTGGCCATTTCGCGCCGGCCATGTCCGTTGCGACCAAGGGTTGTTGTACGCGAAGACCGCGCTGTACATTAATTCGACACCCGGCCCGACATTGGTCGACGCGATAAATTTCGCGCTTGGGGGATTGCGTCGTTCCAGCATCAGAAAAGCGGTTCGCCATTCGGGCGGACAAAGCGCCAGCCTGATCTGCTCGATCGTCGCATCCCATCCGGACGGGTCGAGCGCGCATTCGTAGATCTGACCGACCAGCCGGTCGAGCGTGTCCCACCCAAGCGGCAGGCGATCCCGAATATGCCGCTCTTCCGGCATAGCCTCAACAACCACGAACTGCATGGCGATTTTGCAACCTCCTACCCAAACGAAGAGCGCTGCGCACGGTACCGCCCGGCCATATCCCGATCAACGACCGAATGGACTTTTCGGCGAGACGGCAATCCGGCAGCAAAGGGGCGATCATGAATCGGCGGTATTTGAGCGTTCGGCACCTTGCGCTTGGCGCATCGTCCCTGGCGGCCGTGATGGGTTCGCAACGCGGGGAGGCGGCTGCGCAGGGCTGCGTACCGCAATCGCCGGGCAGCAACACCTATATCTGCACCTCGCCGGCCGGCACGGTGACGACCACCCAGACGATCACGTCTTCCACGCCTCTCACCATCACCACCGATCCCGGCTTTTCGATCGACACAGCCAGCGGCGATGCGATCGACATCTCCGCCCAAGGCAGCTTCACCGACACGAACCACGCGACGATCACCGGCCAGGCCGTGGGCGTGAAATTCTTCAGCTCCACCCCCGGCGGGGACATAAGCCTGACCACCAACGGTGTCGTCACCGGCCGCACCGACATCGGCATCTACGCCCAGAGCCAGGGCAATCTCACGATCAACGCCGCTGCAGTGAATGGCGCGAACTCCGGCATTCATGCCCAGAGCTTCGGCGGCAATATCGCGATCACCACCACCGGCCCGGTGGTGCAGAAGGCCGGCGGCAGTCCCTACGCCCAGTGGGGCATCAATGCCGAAGCGAGCGACGCCAACGCCGCACGCACGCTCACGATCACCACGGTTGACGTGACCGGCACCAACGGGGGCGCGATCTTTGCCAGCGCCTTGGGCAGCGGCAATGTCACCGTAACGTCGACAGGCACGTTGACTGGCGACGAGCACGGCGTGTTCGCGGTCAACGGCAGTGGCGGAGGCCTGACCGGCGGCATCGTGACGGTGAACGTCCACAACGTCTCTGCCACGAGCAGGGCGATCGAAGTCGGCACACCGGGCGCCGGCGCCATATCGGTGACGGCATCCGGTGCCGTCGCGAGCAGCGGCGCGCTGGGCACCCCCACCAATTCCTTTGGGATATTCACCCACGCCGCTTCCGGCCCAACCGACATCCACATCACAAGCAGCGGCACCGTCAATTCAACCTACCGGGCCATCTATGCCACCAGCACGAACGGCGGCGCGATCACCATCACCGCCGACGGCGCGATCACGCGCACTGGTCCGTTGATCTCAGGGCTGCTCCACGACAGCGTGATCGGCGCCGACCAGACGGTCGCCTCGTCGTCCACGCCGGGTTTGGTAACGATCAACGCCAACGCCGATGTGACCGACCGGAGCGGAACGCTGGCGGGTATCCATGCCAGCGGCCCCGGTCAATTGAACATCGCAGTGGGCGCGGGCGCGACGGTGGACGCAGGCGTCGCGATCGCCGCCGAAGGAGCGGTCGCGGTCGTGGTCAACGGCAAGGTGATCGGCCGACAGGCGGGCAACAACGGCTATGCCCCCAACGCCCCTATTGCGGTTGAGCTTCAGGTCGGTCTCGGCAAGAGCGCCTCGCTCTCGATCGGCGCGGGAGGCGTGGTCGATGGGCAGGTGTCGGTAAACCGCTATACGAGCCAGGGCGGCAACATGGCCATCACCAATGCCGGCACTATCACGCAGACCCTTTTTTCGCGCCCGACGACCACCCTTATCAACACCGGCACGATCACTGGCGTCGGAGGGCAGCCGGCCGTCGTCATCCTGGGCCCCAACAGCAGAGTCGATCTGCGAGGCGGCGCGGTGACGGGTGACATCATCGTGAGCGGAACCCGCAGCGCCGGCGGCCCGGCCACGATCGACTGGACGAGCGGCTCGCTGGCTGGCGCCATTCAGGTCGATCTCGGTAGCGCGACGTTCGGCTCGAACGCGCCGGGCAATGTGGTCAACCTGACCGGCCTCACGGCCGCCGACCTCGCAGCGACGACTCGACTGCAAGGCGGCTTCTACGACACCTTGAATCTGAACAATGTCTTGTTGCGCGGCGGCGACTTCTCGAGCGACGCCAGCCGCGGCATAGGGATTCAGGGTTGGCAGACGGTCAACCTTACCGGGGGCAGCGCACTGACGCTGACCGGGAATCTATTCGGCCCCAGTCTCGGTGCTGGCACCGTCTCGATCGACCCCACATCCACGCTCTATGCCGGCAATGGGGTGAACCCCAAGATCGGCCAGAGCGGCATCGTGGTCGATCTGGTCAACGCGGGTACCGTCAGCCTCGCCAACGGCAGCCTGGGCGGCAATCGGCTGAGCGTCACGGGCGGCTATACGCAGACTTCAACCGGCAATCTGGTGATCGGCGTGTCGCCCGGCGCGATCGACCAGGTGTCGGTGACCGGCAATGCCAGCGTGGCCGGGAAGGTAACCTTTGCCTGGGCGCCGGGGACCTACACCGCCAGCACGCGCAGCTTCCTGCATTCGACGACTGCGCTCTCGGGCATTTTTGCCTCCGTCGCCAACGCTTCGGGGACCAGCGCGCCCGGCGGGTTCGACATCAGCGTGGCCTACACGAACACCGATGCGCAACTGAAGCTCGCCGGTACTACGCCCACTCCGACACCGACACCGACACCGACACCGACGCCGACGCCGACGCCGACGCCGACACCGACACCGACACCGACACCGACGCCGACACCGACGCCGACACCCACGCCGACCCCAACGCCAACACCGACCCCAACACCCACGCCGACGCCGACCCCAACACCCACGCCGACGCCGACGCCGACGCCGACCCCAACGCCAACCCCCACGATCGTCGCTCCGGCGGACGCACGGATTTTCAGTGCGCAGACCTTCGCCTTCGCGACGGCCAACGAGCAGGACGCCATCGCACTGCTTTCACGGACCAACGCGGACGGCGGCGGGCATAGTTCCTACAATCTGGGCCTTGCCGCCGGCCCGCATGTCCGCACCTGGATTCAGGCCGGCGGCAGCGGTTTGCGGGCCAGCGGATCGCGCGTGCCCCTGCCCTTCCAGTCGACCAACTACGCGATCGAGGGCGGCGTGGACGCCACCGTCGGAAGCACGGGCCGGCTCGGCGGTGCCGTCGGCTATGATCGCCAGGCGCTCGACGATGCGTCCGGCGGCAGCGGCCGTTCCGACACGGTGCGCGTCAGCGTCTATGCGTCGCAATCGCTCGGACCGATCGGTCTTTCGGCGGTCGGCAGTTACGCCCATGCCTGGATCGACACCGATCGCGCGACCGGGATCGGCGCGGCCCATGCGAAGCGGGCGGCGACGCAGTGGCTTGGCGGCGCGCAGGCGGCGATCCCGTTTCAGCTGGCCGGCGCGACGATCACCCCCATTGCGGGCGTGATCGTCTCACGGTTGCAGATCGACGGTTTCGCGGAGCAAAGCGGCGCTCCGGCGGCATTCCTGGTCAGCGGTGTAAAAGGCGCACGCACTTTCGTCACGCCCTTCGCGCAGGTCGGCTGGTCCTACACGGTCGAGCGGGCCGACGGGACGCAGATCATTCCCGACGTCCAGTTCGGCTACCGCCATAGCGAGTCCGCGCGCGGCATGCCGATAACGCTGGTCGCGCAGGACGGCACTGCCTTTGCCGGCAACCGCATCGGCCTGCCTCAGGACAGCCTGTCTCTCGGCACCAGCCTCACCGTCCACAAAGGCCGCTGGACCGGCTTCGTCTCCTATCGCGGCCAGTTCGGATCGAACTGGCAGGACAATGGCGGGTCGGTCGGCGTCCGGCTCGCCTTCTGAGCGGCGCCCCCGCCGCCACTTCCAGGCTGGCAATGCGATGGCTGATCCGCACGGCGCGCTGGATATGCGGGCCCAGAACCCGGAGGCCACGGCACAGCATAGTGAGATCGGCATCTCCCAGCCCTGTCAGCAAGAGGCCGAGCCGTTCGCCGTCACGACGATCGAGCATGAGGCACGGCGTCCGATCGACCTTCATCGCCGCCAGAAAATTCTCGTAGAGGCCGTTCTTTCGTAGTTCCTCGCGCGGCAGGATGTCGTCAGTATCGATCAGTTGCCCGTTGCGCGCGGGTTCGCCATTCGGCCGGGCGCAGCGCCATTCTGGTCTGCTCGATCGTCCCGTCCCACCGGGACGGACCAAGGGGGCATTCGTAGATCTGGCCGATCAGCCGGTCGGGCGTCTCCTACCCGAGCAGCAGGCGGTCATGGATGCACCGCTCGTCCGGCATGACATCAACAACCGCGAACTTCATGGCGATTTCTCGACCTCCTACCCAAACGGGGAGCGCTGAGCACGGTACCGCTCCGCCATAGCCCAATCAACGACCGAATGACCCCGAAGTGGTAGCGACGGCGGGAATTCGGGCGTCGGTAACCCATTATTTCGGGAAAGGGCTTCGTCGATGATCACTGAATTTCCGCTGCGTCACCGCGGCATCTGGACGCCGATCAACCTTAGCGGCCTTGGCGGCCTTGCACTCGCCGCCGCGCTCATCCCGCTGCCCGCCGCAGCCCAGGTCCGCATCGAACCAGGTAGCGGAGGAGGTCAGGCGGCTATCTGCTCCTCGGGCGGCGTGATCGGCTTTGGTGACGAGGATGGCTGCGACAGCTTCCCGGTCTACTACAACGAAACCAGGATCAGGGTCGGTCCTGACGGGCGGGATGTCATTCTCGACGGTGTCGACGGCCTCGCGACCTTCAACGGGGGTGCCATTTTCAACGGGGGGGCGCAGTTCAACGGCCAGGCGAATTTCACGGGCTTCACGACTGTGGACCAGCTCAATACGAACTCCATCAACAATGCCGGCAATCTGACCACCAGGAGCATCAACACCGGGTCGCTCGCCGCGACCGGCAATGGAAGCTTCGGCGGATCGCTGACGTCGAACAGCTTCGCGACCGGCCTGGCCGAGATCACCGAGCTCCGCACGTCGAAAGCGACGTTCAATTCCTCGGTGACGATCAGCGGCAAGCTGGCGATCACCCCCGGCACCACGATCGACGCCGGCGGAAACCGAATCCAGAATATCGGGGCGCCGATCGCCGGGACCGATGCGGCGAACAAGGACTATGTCGATAGCGCGATCGAGAGCGTCGCCGGGAATGTCACCAACCTGACGAACCAGGTGAACGATCAGGGCACGCGCATCACCGCCGTCGAGGCGACCAACGTCCAGCAGGACACGCGGCTGACCAACGTCGAGACCGTCAATAAGGTGCAGGATACGCGGCTGACCTCGGTCGAGAATGTTAATAGCGTGCAGAACACGCGCCTGGATTCAGTGGAAACCGAGAATGTCACGCAGAATACCAGGCTGACATCGGTCGAGGCGAGGAACCTCACCCAGGATACGCGGATGACGGCGATCGAGGCGGTGAACACCGTCCAGTCGAACCAGATCAGCACGTTGCAGGATCAGGTCGGCGGGCTGCAGACCTCGGTCAGCGGGCTGCGCCGGAACATCCAGGAGGCGAATGGCGGCATTGCCGCGGCAGTGGCCCTGGGTGGCACGATGATCGTGCCGGACAGCGCGCTCTCGATGTCGTTCAACCTGGCGACCTATCGCGGGCAACAGGGCTTTTCGGGAGCGGTGGTCGGGCGGCTGAGCCCCAAGGTCTATGTCAATGCCGGCGTCGGCGGATCGACCGTGCGCGGATCGACCGCCGGGCGCGTCGGCATCAGCTTCGGCCTGTAAAAGACGATGAGGACGCTGCGAAACCTGGCGATTGCGGTCGCCGTCGGCGGCTGCTTGTTCATCGCCTTGATCCTTGCCGAGGCCAGTACGCCTGGCCTGGACCTCGGCGCGACCAAGTTCGTCCTGCCGATGGTCCTCGGCTCGGGCTTGCTTACCGGCCTGAATGCGCTGGCGCGCAATCGACGGATGCCGGTAGCGACCGATGCTCGCAAGGCGGAATTGCTCGCCTTTCCGCCAAGCCCTGGGGCCGGCTGGATCGTCGTGATGCGCGACAAGACCAACGCCGCGGGGTCGATCGGCTTCGACGTGTCGGTCGATGACGTGGTGATCGCCCAGTTGATGCCGAAGCGCTTCACCATGATGGCGTTGCCGGCAGGGGCACACCGCCTGTTTGCAGACATCCCCGGCGCCCCCGGTCCATCGGCCGTCGCGCCGCTCGACATCGCGGTGGCGCCGGGCGCGATCATGATCTTCGCGATCCGGACCTCGATGGGCCTGGTTCGCACCTCGCCCCGGCTCGACGCCGTCGCCGACACGCCGGAGGCGCGTGCCATACTCGCCCGGATGCGGTTGGTGGAACCCGACCGGGCAGAGCCATGAGCGTCGCGCCCGGCCAAGTCATATTTCACGCCCTGGTGACGGCGTTGCCGGTATTGCTGTTCGCGATCATCGGCACCGTGGTAATGCTGCGCAGGCGAAAAGTGACGGCTTCGCAGGCTGCACCACCCGTCACCGCGCCGGGCGGGACGATGACTGTGCCCGTACGCGCGCTGTACCGGCGCCAGGGCGGTTTGTTCGGCAGCAACGCGCACAACAGCATCAACCCGCGCTTCGTGATCGCGCCCGGCGCCATCCATTTCAAGGTGTTCCGGGAAAGCCGGCTGCCCTTTGCGAGCATCGACCATGTCGAGGTTCGCGAATGGTTCGGCAGCGTGCACCTGCTGTTTCTCAACAGTGAAGCCCCTCGCCTGCTGAGCGCCAATGTCGGCGACCGTGCCACCGCGAAGCGGGTGCTGGATGCGCTGCCCCGTTCCGTCGCGCTCACGCCCGAGGCAGCGACGATCCGCGATGGCCTGCCGGCCGCGGGGACGTCGGGACTGAGACTATATGGGGGACGATTCTGGTGACGGCAGGAAACGATCGAGGCGATATTGCGCCCAACCCGCCCTCCACGCTGCTGGCGACGATAGCGGCGTGCTGCTTCTCCTACTTCGTCGCGGCCCTGTTGGTGATGCACCTCATTCGGCCGGATTATACGATCGTGGATCATATGATCAGCGACTATGCGGTGGGACGGTTCGGCTGGATCATGACGACAGCCTTCGTCGCAGCCGCGGTGGGTTGCCTGGCGCTGTCGATCGGGATGTTCCGGGAAGGGCCGGCGACGTGGCCGGGCCGACTTGGCTCGACCGCGTTGATCGTGGTTTCCGCAGGTCTGATGGTCACGGCCATTTTCCCCACGGACCTTGAAACTGCCCCGTCGACGCGAACGGGGGATATCCACACGTTGAGCTTCCTCGTGAATGTCGCCAGCGCCCTTCTGGCGGCCATTTTCCTGGGGCTGAGCTACGGCGGCAGCGACCATTGGCAGCGCCGAAAATATCCCGCGCTGGGATTTGCGGCACTGTTGATTGCCGCATTCGTCGCCCAGTTCCTCAGCCTTCACCGCGGAGCGCCCTATGGCATCACCAACCGCGTCTTCGTCGCCATTCTGATGTCGTGGTTCATTTCGACCAGCTTCTGGCTTTGGCAGGTCGCCGCCTCGAGGCAGAAGGCAGGGACAGGCTAACCGGCCGTCGCGCGACGCCCTTGCCGTGGCGGGCCTCGTCCGACAAGCCGCATAGATTCGCTAAGCCCCCGCAAAGCAAGCATCCGTTGCGACTTGCCGCCCCGGGGACCATCTGCCCTCTCCATGGCAAGCCTTCTCGATCCTTCCGCGCGTGGGCGCGTGATTCTTGTCGGTGCCGGTCCGGGCGATCCCGGGCTGTTGACCGTTCGTGCGGTCGAGGCGCTGAAGACCGCCGACATACTGGTCCATGACGGGCTGATCGATCCGCGCGTTCTCGATATCGCGCCTGCCTCGGCGCAGCGTATCTCGGTCGCGAAGCAGCGCGCGCGGCATACATTGCCGCAGGAGGCGATCAACGCGCTGATCGTCGCGCATGTGAAGACCGGCGCGATCGTCGTCCGGCTGAAGGGCGGCGACCCGTTCATCTTCGGCCGTGGCGGCGAAGAGGTCGAGGCGGTGCGCGCAGCCGGGCTGCCGGTCGAAGTCATTCCCGGCGTGTCCGCGGCGCTTGGCTGCGCTGCCGAGGCGATGCTGCCCCTCACCCACCGCGACCATTCGAGCGCGGTCAGCTTCGTCGCCGGCCAGTGCAAAGGCCTGACCGAGCAGGACTGGTCGGGGCTCGCCGGCAAAGGCCGCACCCTCGTCATCTATATGGGCGTCGCGACGGCGAACGACATTGCCGACAAGCTGATGCGCGACGGCGTTGCGCCCGACATGCCGGTCGCGGTGCTGGAGCGCGGCACGCTGAAGGGCAGCCGGGCGATCAGGACGCTGCTGGCCGATCTCGGGTCCATGGTCGACCGCGAGAAGGTGGCGAGCCCGGCGATCATCGTCGTGGGCGAGGTCGTCGAGCTGTCGGACGCCGAGGACAAGCTTGGCCGCTGGGCCAGAATTGCGGAGAGCGTGGCGTGAAATTGCTGACCGGGAACGACCTGCCGACCGGCGACGTGATCTGGTGGACCGGTGAAGGCTGGTCGCGCCATGTCGAAGACGCCGCCGATGTCGGCGACATGGGCGAGGCGATCGCCCGCGCCGAGGAAGGCGCGCGCCGCACCAATGCGGCTTATGTGATCGACGCGACGCTGACCGAGAACGGCCCCCGCCCTGCCCATATCAAGGACCGCGTGCGCGCCCTGGGCCCGACGGTGCGGCTCGACCTGACATTGAAGCCCGCCGATCCGGCCGCGGGGAGCTGGGTGATCTGAGATGTATAAATACGACCAATATGACCAGGCGATCGTCGATGCGCGCGTCGAGGAATTTCGCGACCAGGTGAAGCGCCGCCTTGCCGGGCAGATCACCGAGGACCAGTTCAAGCCGCTGCGGCTGATGAACGGCCTGTATCTGCAGCTTCATGCGTACATGCTGCGCGTCGCCATCCCGTACGGCACGCTGGACGGGCGGCAGATGCGGATGCTCGGCCATATCGCGCGCAAATATGATCGCGGGTACGGGCATTTCACCACGCGGCAGAACATCCAGTATAACTGGATCAAGCTGGCCGATGCGCCCGATATCCTGGCCGAGCTCGCCACGGTCGAGATGCATGCGATCCAGACCAGCGGCAATTGCATCCGCAACATCTCGTCGGATCAATATGCCGGCGCCGCAGCGGACGAGGTGGCCGATCCGCGCCCCTGGGCCGAGCTACTGCGCCAGTGGAGCACGTTCCACCCGGAGTTCACCTATCTGCCGCGCAAGTTCAAGATCGCGGTGATCGCGGCCGATGAGGACCGGGCGGCGATGCGGCTGCACGATATCGGCATCCAGCTGCTTGAGCGGGACGGCGAGCTCGGCGGCAAGATCTTCGTCGGCGGCGGCATGGGCCGTACGCCGATGGTGGCGCCCGAGATCAAGGATTTTGTCGGCGCGGACGACCTGCTCAGCTATATCGAGGCATGCCTGCGCGTGTACAATCGCTATGGCCGGCGCGACAATATCTACAAGGCGCGGATCAAGATCCTGATCCATGAGCTTGGTGCCGACGAATATCGCCGCCAGGTGGAGGAGGAATTCATCGCGGTGAAGGCGCTGGGCATCGACCCGCCCAAGGCCGAGTTCGATCGGATCACCGCCTTTTTCGCGCCGCCGAAGTTCGAACAGGGCGCGAGCGAGCTGGTCAGCCGCAGCGATCCCGATTTCGCGGTGTGGCTCGACCAAAACGTCAAGGGGCACAAGCAGCCGGGTTATGCCATCGTCAACATCAGCCTGAAGCCGACCGGCGGCATTCCGGGCGACGCCACGGCCGAGCAGATCGAGTTGATGGCGGCGCTGGCCGAGCGCTATTCGTTCGACGAGCTGCGCGTGACCCATGCGCAGAACATCGTGCTGCCGCATGTCCGCAAGGCCGATCTCTACGCCGTATGGCAGGCACTGAACGAAGGCGGGCTGGCCGAGGCCAATCTCGACCTGATCAGCGACATCATCGCCTGCCCCGGCCTGGATTATTGCAGCCTGGCCAATGCGCGCTCCATTCCGGTCGCGCAGAAGATCGCCAGCCGTTTCGCCGATCCGGCGCGACAGCGTGACCTGGGCGAACTGAAGCTGAAGATCAGCGGCTGCATCAATGCGTGCGGCCACCATCATGCCGGTCACATCGGCATCCTGGGCGTCGACAAGAAAGGCACCGAAAATTACCAGCTGCTGCTCGGCGGATCGGGGGCCGAGGATGCGAGCCTCGGCCGGATCACCGGGCCCGGGTTCGACGAGGACGGCATCGTCGATGCGGTCGAGCGCGTGACCGACCGCTATGTCGCGCTCCGCGAGGAGGGCGAACGTTTCCTCGACACCTATCGCCGTGTCGGCATCGATCCGTTCAAGGAGGCGATCTATGGGTGAGGCCCCGATGTCCGCTTCTCAGGAGAAGCAGTGGCTGCGCTTCCGCGAGGATGCGCCGCATGACGAGCCGGCGGTCACGCTCGACGCCTTCATGGGCCAGACCAACGCGACCGCGGTGCGGGTCGAGTCGGGCGACGATGTCCGCGGGCTGATCCCGCATCTCGGCCAGATCGCGCTGATCGAGGTGAGCTTCCCGACCTTTCGCGACGGGCGCGGCTATTCCTCGGCGCGGATCCTGCGCGAGGCGGGCTATACCGGCGAGCTGCGGGCGGCCGGGGACGTGCTGGTCGACCAGATCCCGCTGATGAAGCGCTGCGGCTTCGACAGCTTCGCGCCCCAGGCCGAGATCGACAGCGAGACGCTGCAGGCGTCGCTCGCGCGGTACGACACTGTCTATCAGGCGGCGGCCGATGGCCGGGTACCAGTGTGGAAGCTTCGGCATGGCTGAGGCCGCGCGGAAGATCGACGTCATCGATGCCCGGCCCGTCTTTACCCAGGCGGATGCGGACGCGCTGAACGCGCGTTTCGCGGGTGTCGACACGCCGGCAATGCTGAAGGCGCTGTTCGCCGAAGGCCTGCTCGGCGCGACGGCGGTCGTTTCCTCGTTCGGCACCGAAAGCGCCGTCCTGCTGCATCTCGTCGCGCAGGCCGATCCCAGTGTGCCGGTGATCTTCGTCGATACGCTCAAGATGTTCCCGGAGACGCTCGCTTATCGTGAGACGCTGGTGAGCCGGTTCGGGCTGACCAACAGCTGGGTGGTCGAGCCCGATGCCGCGGTCCTCGCGGCGAAGGACGACAAGGGCCTGCGCTGGTCCTACGATCCCGATGGGTGCTGCGACATCCGCAAGGTCGAGCCGTTGAGGCGGGCCAAGGCCGGGCTCGACAGCTGGATCTCGGGCCGCAAGGCGTTCCAGTCGGTCACCCGCCAGAACATTCCGCGTTTCGAGGTCGAGGACGGCCGGCTGAAGGTCAACCCGCTAGGCGACTGGGTGAAGGGCGATCTCGAGGCCTATTTCGAGGCGAACGCCCTGCCCCGCCATCCACTTGAGGCCGAAGGGTATCTGTCGATCGGCTGCCAGCCCTGCACGAGCAAGGTGCAGCCGGGCGAAGACCCGCGCGCCGGTCGCTGGCGCGGCTGGGACAAGGTCGAGTGCGGCATCCATGTCGCCGAAAAGCCGGGCGAAGAACCGGTCTTCTGACCTGCTCGGCGCGATCGGCTATGCCGGATAGCCCTCGCCGGGCGCCAGATCGCTGAACTTGGTGATGTGCGGCTCGAACTTGAGCGTGACCTTGCCGGTCGAGCCGTGGCGCTGCTTGGCGATGATCAGTTCCGCCTGGCCCTGGACACGCATGAAATGCTCGGTCCACATCGCATGCTTGTCCGCCACGCCGGGCGGAGAGCCGTGCGACGGGATCTCGGGCTGGGTCATGTTGAGATAATAATCCTCGCGGTACACGAACATCACCATGTCGGCGTCCTGCTCGATCGAGCCCGACTCGCGAAGATCGGACAGCAAAGGCCGCTTGTCCTCGCGCTGCTCAACCGCGCGGCTGAGCTGCGACAGCGCGATCACCGGCACGTTCAGGTCCTTGGCGACGTTCTTGAGACCGCGGCTGATCTCCGAAATCTCCTGCACGCGGCCGTCGCCTGCGCTCTTCGCCGAGCCGGTCAACAGCTGGAGATAGTCGACGACGATCAGACCCAGCTGATTATTGTGTCGGCGTTGCAGCCGGCGGGCGCGGGTGTGCAGCGCGCCGATCGTCAGGCCGGCCGTATCGTCGATGAAGAGCGGCAGATTCTCTAGCTCGCCTGCCGTGGTCGCGAGTTGCCTGAATTCCTGGTGGCTGATCTTGCCCGAGCGCAGCACGTCGGAGTTGATCCGCGCCTGTTCGGACAGAATACGGCCGGCAAGCTGATCGGCCGACATTTCCAGGCTGAAGAACGCGACCTTCGCCCCGAGCGACCGGTCCGGCTCGATGCCGTCCTCCATGTCGCGCATCCAGCGCTGGGCGGCGTTGAACGCGATGTTGGTGGCGAGCGAGGTCTTGCCCATGCCCGGTCGACCGGCCAGGATCATGAGATCGGACCGGTGCATGCCGCCGATCTTGGCATTCAGGCTCTCGATGCCAGTGGTGATGCCGGAGATGTGCCCGCCCGAATTGAGGGCGACCTCGGCCATTTTGAGGGTGACCTTGGCGGCCTGGAGGAAGCTCTTGGTCTGGTTCTCGCTGCCGCCGTCGACGGCGACCTTGTACAGTTCCTCCTCGGCCGCCTCGATCTGGGCGCGGGGATTTACCTCCTCCGAGGTGTCCATTGCGCCCTCGACCAGCCCGCGACCGACGCGCACGAGCGTGCGGAGCATGGCGAGGTCGTAGATCTGCTGGGCGAACTGGCGCGCGCCGATCAGGCCGGCGCCCGACCCGGTGAGCTGGGCGAGATAGCTTGGGCCGCCAAGCTCCTTCATACCCTCGTCCTGCTCGAACATCGGGCGAAGCGTCACTGGCGTCGCGAGCATGTCGTTGCCGCGCGCCATCTTGATCGCTGCGAAGATGCGGCCGTGCACCGGCTCGAAGAAATGATCGGGCTCGAGCCGGTCGATCAGATCGTCGGCCAGCCGGTTGTCGATCATCATCGCGCCGAGCATCGCTGCCTCGGCCTCGACATTCTGGGGGAGCGAGGGAGCGTCAGGGAGAATCGGTGTCGGGAGGATCGCTGTGGCCATTACCATCCCTTTCCAGAGGTCGCCCTCGGGCTCAAGGGACAGCGCAGCACAATAGCGGGGATAAGTTTCCGGCGACGGATGAAAGGCCCGGATGAAGGGAGCATGTTGTTCCCGGCGGCCTTCCTCTTTACGGGAACGTGATGGCCGACCCGCGCATCATCGCCGTCTCCCTCGACGAGCGCACCATATTGTGGCGGTCGGCGGATATCGAGCAGGAACGGCGCATTGCCATCTTCGATCTGGTCGAAGGGAATTATTTCTGCCCGCAGCGCGCCTACCCCGATGGCTATGCGGGGCCTTTCCGGATCGCGCTCGCGGTCGAGGAAGGGCGGCTGGCCATTGCGATCCACCGCGAGGACGAGTCGCATCTCGAGACCTATGTCCTCGCGATGGGGCGCTTCCGCCGGCCGATCAAAGATTATTTCGCGATCTGCGACAGCTATTACGAAGCGATCCGAAACGCGACACCCGCGCAGATCGAGACGGTCGATATGGCGCGGCGCGGCATCCACAACGAGGCGGCCGAATTGCTGAAGGAACGGCTGGAGGGCAAGATCGAGATCGATTTCGACACCGCGCGGCGATTGTTCACGCTGATCTGCGTCCTGCACATCAAGGGCTGACGGCATGGCATCGCCTCTCTGGGGCCGCCGGATCGGACAGATCGGCGCGCTCGGCATCGTCCTGATATTAGTCGGCGTCAGCGCCTGGATCTTTGCACTCAGCTGGCGCCCGTCGGACAAATATGGCTTCCAAGGAGTCGAGATATCCGACGACCAGGGCGTGATCGAATGGTCGACGGTGAAGGCCGGCGGGGCGGATTTCGCCTATCTGCGCGCGACCTTCGGTGCCGACGGACGTGACGAGCGGTTCGCGACCAATTGGTCGGATGCCTATGCCGCCGGCCTGCGGCGCGGGGCGATCCATGTCTTTTCGCTGTGCCGGCTCGCTGCCGACCAGGCGAACAACTTCAACACCACCGTGCCGCGAGTCGATGATGCCCTGCCGCCCGCCGTCGAACTTGATTTCGACCCGGATTGCGAGTCGCGCCCGGTTCGCAACGTGGTGCTCGGCGAGCTGCGGCGCTTCCTGACGATGGTCGAATCGCACAGCGGCAAGCCGGCGCTGATCAAGATCAGCAAGCGGTTCGAGGCGGCCTATCAGGTGACCGGCGCAATCCCGCGGACCGTGTGGGCGATGCAGGATTTCTTTCCCCCCGATTATACGGCAAGGCCCTGGCGCATGTGGCAGGCAAATGACATGCGGCGGATCGACGGGATCGACGGACCGGTGCGCTGGAACGTGGTCGCACCATGATGGCCGAGACCGAGATCCGAGACCGGCTGATCGCCGCTGCACGCGAGGCGGCGCTGAACGCCCATGCGCCCTATTCCCGCTTTGGCGTCGGCGCGGCGGTCTTGCTGACTGACGGCAGCGTGGTGACCGGCACGAATTTCGAAAATGCCAGCTATGGCCTGTCCCTCTGTGCCGAGACGGTTGCCCTGGCCACTACCAACGCCCAGGGGCGGCTGCGCGACGTTGTGGCGATCGGCGTGATCGGCGGCGTGATGGACGCCACGGGCAAGCCGACCGGTACCAAGCCTGTCGGCCCGTGCGGCCGTTGTCGTCAGGTGATCAACGAGGCGGCGCAGCTCGGCAAACGCGACATCGTGGTGTGGTGCGCAGGCGCCGAGGGCGACGCCCATGAGCGGCATGTGCTATCCGAATTGCTGCCCCACGCTTTTGGGCCGGGCGATCTCGGGATAGACTGATCACCGAACCGCCGCGGCGGCCCGGCGAACCTATTCTTCAAGTCCAGTGAATCTCTACGGCGTAAGTCTCAGGATTGATGTCGGCGATTCCACTCCTTGGAGCCTTGCCGACAATCGAAGCGGTTTGGAAAAACTATCTCGTTATTACAACGAAATAAATGGCCTCATCGGGCCTATTGGAACGTCCTGTACCGCGGCGCGTATTGACCGAGGTTATCCAGGAGAACCTCCCCCATGAACAATAAAATTTGCGCCGGCGTCGTCGCCGCGCTGCTTGCCACGTCGGTCAGCCTTCCAGCAGCCGCGCAGTACCGCCCGAATGGTCCCGACAGACACGGCCCTCACGCAAATGGTCCTCAAGGACGCGCCCCTCAGGGACATGGTCCGCAACGCAACGCATGGCGCGAAGTTGGCGTCTCGCACGGCCATAAATGGCGCAAGGGCCAGAAGCTGGCCCGCAACGACCGTCGCTATGTCGTGAGCGACTGGAATCGCCGCGGCCTGCGCACGCCGCCGCGCGGCTATCAGTGGGTGCGGGAGAACAACAACAGCGGCGATTTTCTGCTCGTAGCCGCCGCCACCGGCCTGATCGCCAGCATCCTCACCCAGTAAGCGCCGGGCGCGCCGGCACGCGTCGCGAGGGCGTGCCGGCCGTCACGGTTTCAACTCGATCGGCCTTGCCCCGAACGGCCATTCCCGCGAAAGCGGTCGGCTAAAGGGAGGCGCTTTATGTCGATCATGTCGGACCGGTGGATTCGCGAGCAGGCGCTCGACAATGGGATGATCGAGCCGTTCGTCGATCGGCAGCAGCGCGACGGATGCATTTCCTACGGCCTGTCGTCCTATGGTTATGACGCCCGCGTTTCCGACGAGTTCAAGGTCTTCACCAACATCGACAGCGTGATCGTCGACCCGAAGGATTTCTCCTCGAACAGCTTCGTCGATCGAAAGACCGACGTCTGCATTATCCCGCCCAACAGTTTCGCGCTGGCGAGGACGGTGGAGTATTTCCGGGTACCACGCGACGTGCTGGTGATTTGCCTCGGTAAATCGACCTATGCGCGCTGCGGCATCATCGTCAACGTTACCCCGCTCGAGCCAGGCTGGGAGGGGCATGTGACGCTCGAATTCTCCAATACCACCCCCCTGCCCGCGAAGATCTACGCGAACGAAGGGGCGTGCCAGTTCCTGTTCCTGGAGGGCAACGAGCCCTGCGAGACGAGCTATGCCGACCGGGCCGGCAAATATATGGGCCAGCGCGGCGTGACGCTGCCGCGGCTCTGATAGGGTCCTTCGACGCCTTCCAACACGATAAGAGAAAAGCCGGACGAGGCTAAATGCTCCGTCCGGCCTGATGACCTGTTGGCCGCCGTCCCACGTGGCTCACGCGCGCGGCGACCAATTCGTCAGATGGCTGGACTCTGCCCGGCCAGCGATTTGCCTTCAGCGTGACGACATCTGCCGTGCATTGAGGCGAGCGAGGCCGGCACTGGCCAGCATATGCGACGACGCCGTCTGTTCGGTCGTGACGTCCATCAGCATGTCAGGCCGCTCCAGAACAGCCTGATAGAGGTCACGCGCTTCCTGCTGGCGACCCGTGCTGCGATAGACAGCCGCCAGATTCAGCATCAGCTCGGGACGTGCGGGGAAAATCCGTCGTTCGTTGACCAGGGTCTTCTCAGCAGTGCTGAAATCCCCCTGTTTGATTGCCGTGTAGCCGGTGCGGTCGCTCGCAACAGCGGCGCTGCCCGCACCTGCCACGACAATTCCGGCGATCAAGACTCCAAAACCGATACGCATTGCTCTTCTCCTTACCGACCTTTCCACGAAAGGTTTCACTTTTATGACAGTGTTGTGTCATTTCGGAGACTCTTCCGCAACAGTTTTGCGACAGAGCGGCGAGAGGGAAGACCATGGCTTTCAGGCAATAAAAAAAGGGCGGCCCCGAAGGACCGCCCTTGATGTCACCCTGATCGAAAAATCAGAAGTCGTTGCGATACTGCTCATTCCCGATGAAGCCGAGCTTGGACACGCCAGAGCGCTTGATCACCGCGAGAACCTCGTCAACCCGCGCATAACGCGCCTGGGGATCCGGCTGGAAGTGGAGTTCAGGCTCCGGGTTGATACCCTTGGTCGCTTCCAGATATTGCTGGAGAGTGACCTTGTCGACCGGCGCACCGTTCCACGTGATCGTGCCCGCAGGATCGATAACGACCTTGTTCTTCTGCGGATCGATCGGCGGCGGCTGATTGTTCGGGTCGTTGATCGGAAGATCGACCTTCACCGCGTGAGTCTGGATCGGAATGGTGATGATGAACATGATGAGGAGCACGAGCATGACGTCGATAAGCGGCGTCGTGTTCAGATCCATCATCGGCTGGCCGTCATCGGAACCACCGCTCATTGCCATATCATATTACTCCTAAGCTCTGACCGGTCACATGCGCTCGGCGTTGCCGCCGGGCGGAGGCTCGGAAATGAAGCCGACCTTGGCAAAGCCTGCCATCTGCATCGTGTAGATTGCACCACCGATGCAACGATACGGCGTGTTCACGTCACCGCGGATATGGGCCTCGGGAAGTTCCAGGTCGGGATTGCCGACGCCACCCTGACGCGCAATCTCCGCCTTCAGCTTCGCGACCGCCCGGTCGAGCAGTTCCTGATGACCCACCGGAGACGTCCCCCAATAGATGCCGCAGCTGCCATCGGGCTTCTGCAGGATCGAGAGCGACACATTCTCGGGCTTCGTGGTCGTGGGATCGTAACGAATGTCGGGAAGCTTCAGCTTCACCGATTGCAACACGACGGGAACCGCGATCAGGAAGATGATGAGGAGCACCAGCATCACGTCCACCATCGGGGTCGTGTTGATGTCCGACATCGGCTTTTCTTCGGCGCCGTCGCCGCCAACGCTAATTGCCATTGAGGACTATCCTATCCTTGCAACTGCACCACCGGGAAACTCCGGCGGCGATAGGCGGGGCGGCACCGACACGGCGCGCCCCGCCCCTATCATCAGCGTGCAGCCGTGGTGGTAGCAGCCGGCTTGGCTGCCGGAGCTGCCGGACCCTTGCGGGCTGCAACCGTCGGGCGAACCGCACCGTCCGATGCCAGGTAACCGAGAACGTCGTTCGAGAACGAGTTCAGGTCTTCGGCGATCGACTTGTTGCGACGCTGCAGCCAGTTGTAGGCAAGCACCGCCGGAACGGCGACGACGAGACCGAGAGCGGTCATGATGAGCGCCTCACCGACCGGGCCGGCGACGGCGTCGATCGATGCCTGACCGGCAGCGCCGATCTTGATGAGCGCGCGGTAGATGCCGATAACCGTACCGAACAGACCGATGAACGGTGCCGTAGCGCCGACGGTCGCGAGGAAGGCCAGACCCGAGTTCAGCTGCGAGTTGATGGTCGCTTCCGAACGGGCGAGCGAACCGTGCAGCCAGTCATGAGCCTCGACCGGATCGGTCAGGCGGGTGTGCTGCTCCTGAGCCGACAGGCCGTCATCGACGATCTGCTTGTAAGCCGAGTTCTTCTCGAGCTTGGCCGATGCTTCACGCAGGCTGTTGTTGTTCCAGAAGCCGGCGGTGACGCGCTTGTACTGGTTGATCACCTTCTGCTGCTCGAACAGCTTCGTGAACAGGATGTAGAGAGAAACAAAGAGCATGAGCACGAGAATGCCGAACACGGTCTGCGAAATCAGACCGCCCTCGCGAAGGGCGGGAACCAGGCCGTACGGGTTGTCGCCCTTGGGGGCGGCTGCTGCGGCGCCGGCCGCAAGGATGGTGGTGAGCATTATTGTGGGTTTCCTCTAGGCTGTATTTTTAACTGCGTATTTTCGAGAAACGGCCCGGGGCGTGGCGCGCCGGGCCGAATCCCTCATCCTCAATCCTCGGGCAGGACCCATCGGACCGGCAGCGTTGCGGTCGATGCAATCGCCTGACCGTCTTCGCCCTTTGCCGGCGTGTACCGCACCCTGCTGCGCGCGATGCGGCAGGTGGTGTCGTCGAGCGAGCTATTCCCGCTGGACGTGGTCACGGTACATGCCGTCACGCGACCATCGGTGCCAACGGTCAGTCGAGCGACAACGCGACCCTGAGCACCGGCGCGGATCGCGTCCGATGGATAGGCGTCGTTGCCGAAGAACTGGCCGGGGTTACCCTTCACCGACGCTGCCTGCGAGATGCGGGGCGGCGCAGGGGGCGGTGGCGGCGGAGCAGCGACCGGCGTCGGCACGTAAACCGGCGGCGGAGCCTGCACCGTCTGGATGACGACTTGCGGCGGCGCCTGGGTCTGCACGATCGGCGGCGGCGAAACCACGGGGGGCGGTTCCAGCGGCTGATCTGGCGGAGGAGGCGGCGGCTCATCGGGCGGCGGGGGTGGCGGTTCTTCTACGTCGAAGGTTTTTAACTTCTCCGTCACCGCTTTCACGTATTTGTACGTGAGGCCGGTGACGAACGCGTAACCCATGACGGCGACAAGCACCGACACGATCACGATCGCCACCACGCGGTTACCGCTTACATTACGGTCAGCATAAGCCATTCAGAAACGAAACTCCTCTATCCGTACACGACGCGTATCGCCGATCCGTAACGTCCGTTCGTTCGATCCGCCTGTCATGGGCTGATGTATCCTTGGACAGGGGCGATCCTATATGACCCCCCAAACTCTGACGCAAACGCTTTGTCTCACGCAACAAACGTACAATCCCGACGTGGCAGAATTATTTCTGTTTAATATCGGAACGAGAGCGTAACTCCCGAGCTATGATTAAAGCTCCGAAACTCGCGCTTGCCGTCGCGCTCGCAGCGGCCACAGCCCCCCTCTCCGCTCAGCAAAGAGCGCCGATTCCCGCCGATTCGGTGGTAGTTAGCCCCCTTTACGCCGATTACGCGGACCTCGTTCTGATGGCCCCCGCGATCATCGACGCGACCATTCGCAGCTCCACCCGCCTGAAGGGTCCGGACGCGATCGGCGTCGCCCCCGGAAAGGCCAGACTTTATGTAGAAGCGGATGTTCTCGCCCTGATTCGCGGGCCGGCGGCCCTGCCGCCGCGAATCGCTTATGTGCTTGATGTTCCTGTAGATGCACGCGGCAACTTGCCGAAATTGCGCAAGTTGCGCGTGTTGCTGTTCGCCCGGCCCGTTCCGGGTAATGCGACGCTCATTCAACTCGTCCGACCTGATGCACAGCGCAACTGGTCGCCCGATGTCGACGCCCTGACCCGGCGAATCGTTCAGGAAACGATCAGCCCGGATGCTGCGCCCAAGGTGACGGGAATCGGCAATGCCTTCCATGTGACGGGCGACCTCCCGGGATCGGGCGAAACCCAGATATTCCTCACCACGGCCGATAACCGGCCGGTATCGATCGGCATCCAGCGCACCCCCGGGGAACCGCCGCGCTGGTCGGTTGCCCTGAGCGAACTGGTCGGCGAAGGCGCCGTGCCGCCGGCCCGCGATACGCTGCTCTGGTATCGCCTCGCCTGCGCGCTACCCCAGGCATTGCCTGATTCAAGCCTGGCCTCGCTCACCGAGAGCAACGCGGCCATCGCGCGCGAGGACTATCAATTCGTGATTCGCTCACTCGGCCCCTGCAACCGCGGCGGCGGCTTCTAGGCCTCGGCGGCGACGGTCAGGATCTGGCCGGTCGTCGACCTGGCAGCGGCAAGAAAGCGGGCCGCCGCGGCAACGTCACCGGGATCGGCCCCTGTCGCTGCGTCGATCGCCCCGATTCGGGTGGTCGGGGCCAACTCGATCGCAAGCGGGCCGATCGCCCCCATCAGCATCGCGCGTTCGAGCGCCGGAACGCGTGAATCGATCAGGAGCAGGACGAAATCGGCGCCGGAGGCGCGAATCTGCCGCACCACCTCCGCTGCCTGTCCGGCCGCCGCGCTGACGACCACCGCGCCAGGGGCCGTCGCAAGCGATTCGCGAACGGCCTCTTCGACGGTCATTTCCGGTGACGGACCAATGTGATGCCGATCGATTCGCCGTCCTCGGCGATCGCCAGCTTGACGATCTTCACCTTGACCCGTGCAACACGCTTGTCCTGAAGGAACAGCGTCTCGGCGATATGATCGGCCACGCCTTCGACCAGGGTGAAGTGCAGTCCCTCGGGCAGCGCGGTGGTCGCCGCGCGCTTGAGGTCGAGATAATTCTTGGTCGCGCCAAGCGGCGAATCCGGCGCAAAATGCGCCGGGCAGTCGAGATCGACCGTCAGCGAGATGCGTAGCGGCTGCGGCAGATGGGTTTCTTCCGAATAGATGCCGGTGAGCACCAGCACCTCAAGATCATGCACTTCGAGGCTGAGACGATCGTCCAAGCGTGGGCCTTTCATAATGTGGCGGGCGCCATAGCAGATGGCGGCGCGGTGGAAAGCCGCGTCAGGCCGAGGCGCTCGGCCGGGCGCTCGCCGCCTTGTGCCAGCGTGCGACGGCCCGGCACTTCTCCGGCACCTGAAGCTTGGCAGCGCGCGCGAAGTCGATCGTCACCAGCGCGCTGATATCCGCAAAACTATGGGCGTCGCTCGCGATCCATTCGCGCTCGGCGAGCCGCGCATCGAGCGCGTCGATAAAGGCGCCCCACATGATGAGCCCCCGTGCGCCGAGTTCCGGTATCTGCGGCATGCTGGGCCATTTGCCGGGCGCGGCACGATCCTCGAACGCCGGATGCGCGTTGCGAAAGGCATAGACGGCGGCGGCATAGCCGTCCGACTCGATTCTCCTGGTCCAGGATTCGATTCGCCCGATATCGAGCGCGGTCGCGCCGAACAGGGTCGGTTCCGGGTGCAGCGCCTCGAAATAACGGCAGATCGCAGCCGATTCGCAGATCACCTCGCCATCGTCGAGCTCGAGCGCAGGGACGGCACCGCGTGGATTGACCGCAAGATATGGGTCGGCGAGTTGCTCGTTCCGGCGCAGATCGACCATCACGCGCTCAACCTCCACGCCCTTTTCGGCGAGGAAGATGCGCACCCGGCGTGGGCTCGGGGCGAATTCGGCATCGTACAGCTTCATCGCGCGCCTCCAATTCGGCTTGTGTTAAGGCGCATCAACGCTAAAGCGCGCGGCCCGCTGCGTCCATGCCGGGACTCACAGGAGCCACTCTATTGATCAGGATCGCGCCGATTTCCGAAGTTGAACCGCAGGCGGTAGAGCATCTGCTCGACCGCGCGTTCGGCACGGGCCGGCACGAGCGAACGGCCTACCGGATTCGCGAGGGCATGTCGGCGATCCCCCGGTTGAGTTTCGCAGCCCTTGAGGACGACGCGCTGGTCGGCACGATCCAGTGCTGGCCGATCCTGTTCGACGGCGACGATGGCCATGACGTACCGCTGGTGATGGTAGGCCCGGTGGCGGTCGAGCCGGCGCGGCAGCGCGACGGGATCGGGCGAGACCTGATGCTCTGCGCGCTGAACGCCGCCGTGGCCACGGGCGAGGCCGGGTCGCTGATGCTGATCGGTGACCCGGAATATTATGGCCGCTTCTTCGGCTTTACCGCCGATCGCACGGCTGGCTGGCGCGCCCCGGGGCCGGTCGAGCAGCGCCGCCTCCTCGCACTCGGTGATTCGGTGCCCGACGGCGCCGGCATGCTCGGCCCGCGAATCGCCGCGCTCGCCTAGTTGGGCATCCGCGAGGCGACGTCATCACGATCGGTTGAAGGAACCATCATGCCGGACTCGTTCCAGCATCCGGTCTTCCACAATCTTCGACCTGATTCTCGCGGCGCGATGGCCATCGGTACAGGTCCCGGCGGTGACGACATGGAAGGGTGCACAGAGCAATTCCGGCCAAAGCGGCGGCGCACCAGCATTTCGTCCCGAGCTTTACGCCCGGGCGGGCCTGTCCTACCGCGGACCGATGCCGATGGAACCGCTTCCCGATCTTGCCGCGCTGTCGCTCGCCGATATCGCACGCCTGGCCGAGGAGCAGAAGCTGCCGCCAGTCGAACGCTGGAATCCAAGCCATTGTGGCGACAGCGAGATGCGTATCGCGCGCGACGGCACCTGGTTCCACCAGGGATCGCCCATCGGGCGCCAGGCGATGGTGCGGCTGTTCTCGACGATCCTGCGGCGCGAGGCGGATGGCGGCTATGTGCTCGTCACCCCTGTCGAAAAGCTCGACATTGCGGTGGAAGATGCGCCGTTCATTGCCGTCGAGATGAAAGCGGAGGGCGAAGGTCGTGACACGCGCCTGGCCTTTCGGCTCAATACCGGCGACCTGGTAACGGCAAGCGGCGACCACCCGCTGCGTTTCGAGGAGCGCGAGGACGGTCCCCGTCCCTATCTCCATGTTCGCGGCGGGCTCGAGGCGCTGATCGCCCGGCCCGTCTATTACGATCTCGCCGCCATGGCGCTGGCGAGCGACGACGTACCGCCCGGCGTGTGGAGCGGCGGCGCCTTTTTTCCCCTGGAGCCGACTGAATGAGCCTCGCCGACCGCCTGCGCAACGCCCTGGAAACCGGACACGGCATGGACACCGTGCTGTTGACCGGCGACCATCGCGACCTTGAACTCGACCAGTCGGCACCGCTGATGAACGCGGCGGTACTCGTCGCGGTGACCGACCGGGCCGAGCCCGGCGTGATCCTGACCCAGCGCACCGACACGCTGTCGCGCCACCCCGGCCAGATCGCCTTTCCCGGCGGCCGGATCGACCCGGGCGACAGCGGGCCGGTCGCCGCGGCCCTGCGCGAGGCGGAGGAGGAGATCGCCCTGCCCCGCGACCGCGTGACCGTGATCGGCGAGGCGGACCGTTATCGCACCGTCACCGGATTCGAGGTGACGCCGGTGATCGGCATCGTGCCGCCCGACCTGATCCTGATTCCCAGCGCGGCCGAAGTGGCGCAGGTATTCGAGGTGCCGCTGGATTTCGTGCTCGACACCGCCAATCACGTCGAGGCGACCGTCGAATGGCAGGGCCGCAACCGGCATTATTACGAGATCACCTGGGACGGCCACCGGATCTGGGGTGCGACCGCAGCGATGATCGTCAATCTTTCGCGGCGGCTGCGATGGAACGGGTGACCCTGCCGCATGCCGCGTGGCGCACGCGGGACGGCCTGGCCGAACTCTGCGAGGTGCTCGGCGCGACGGCGGGCAAGGTGCGTTTCGTCGGTGGCGTGGTGCGCGATACGCTGCTCGGCATCGACGTCGCCGATGTCGATCTTGCGACGTCCCATTCTCCCGAACGGGTGATCGCGCTGCTCAAGGCCAATGGCATCAAGGTCGTGCCGACCGGCCTGGCGCACGGCACCGTGACGGCAGTGCTTCCGGGCGGCCCCGTCGAGGTCACGACCCTGCGCTGCGACGTCGCGACAGACGGCCGACATGCCACCGTCGCCTTTACCGACGACTGGCAGGAAGACGCGGCGCGGCGTGATTTCACGATGAATGCGCTCTACGCCGATCCGCTGACCGGCGGCATTTCCGACTATTTCGGCGGCATCGACGATCTCGAGGCGCGCAGGGTGCGCTTCATCGGTGATCCGCTGAAGCGCATTGCCGAGGATCATTTGCGCATCCTGCGCTTCTTCCGGTTCCACGCCCGATTCGGCGACGAGCCGGATGAGGCTGGCCTGAACGCCTGCACCGAGCGGGCCAACGACCTGATGGCCCTGTCGCGCGAGAGGATCGCCGCCGAACTGCTTCGGCTGCTGGTAGCGGTGCACGCGGTGCGGGTGGTCGAGCTGATGATCGATCATGGCATCTTTGCGCCGGTGTTGCCCGAGATCGACAGCGCCGAACGGCTGGCGCGGCTGGTCGGGCGCGAGGCGGCGGCCGGAATTGCGCCCGATCCGATCAGGCGGCTCTCCGCATTGCTCCCCGCCGACACGGGCGCCGCCGATGACGTCGGTGCGCGGCTGAAGCTTTCCAAGATCGAACGGCGGCGACTGATCAGTGCCGTCGAACCGGTCGGCGACGAGCCCGCGACGGTGATCGGCTATCGGCTCGGCAAGGATCTGGCCATCGATCGGCTGCTCCTGTCGAGCCGGCCGGAGAGCGAACCGGCGTCGCTGATCGGATGGGAATCCCCTGCCCTGCCGCTGACCGGCGGCGCGCTGGTCGAGCGTGGGCTGCGCAAGGGGCCTGAAGTCGCCAAGACGCTGCGTCTGGTCGAGGAACAATGGATCGCCGAGGGTTTCCCCGACGCGGCACGTGTGAACCAGATCGCCGATGCGGCGACCGATCAGTTCCTGCGGGCTTCGAGCAGCGAATAGGCAGCGTCGGCCTCGAGCGGCCGCGCATAGACGAAGCCCTGGCCATAGCTGCAGCCAAGGGCGGCGAGTGTCTGGGCGAGTTCGTTGGTCTCGATCCCCTCCGCCGTGGTCTGCATGCCGAGCGCCTGGGCGAGTGACAGGATGGCGCGCACGATCGCGATCTTGTCGCGGTCGGCCAGCATGCCGGTGACAAAGCTGCGGTCGATCTTGAGGATGTCGATCGGCAGCTTCTGGAGATAGGCGAGGTTGGAATAGCCGGTGCCGAAATCGTCCATGGCCAGCGTGGTGCCCAGGCCCTTCAGCGCATGCATGATGCCGGCGATGCGATCGGGATCAGAGACGAGCGCGCTCTCCGTCAATTCGAGCGTGAAGCGCGACCCGTCCAGGCCGTTGGCGGAGAGCGCCCGTTCGACCACCGGGGCGATGATGTCGCGCTGAAGCTGGATCGCCGAGAGGTTGACGGCGAGCTTCACGCCGCAATCACCCCCGGCCTGCGCATCCCATCTGGACAGCGTGCGGGCCGCCTCCTCGATCGCCCAGCGGCCGAGCGGCACGATCAGGCCCGATTCCTCGGCAACGGGAATGAAATCATTGGGCGAATGCTCGGTGCCGTTCTCGTCCTGCCAGCGCGCGAGGGATTCGAAGCACACGATCTGCCCGGTCGCGAGATCGCAGATCGGCTGATAGCTCAACCTGAGTTGCCCGCGATCGAGCGCACGGCGCAGCGCCGTCTCCATGCCGAACTGTTCGCGCGCGATGTCGAAGGCCTGGGTCTGATAGGCCTCGGCGCGACCACTGGTCTTCGATCGCCGCACCGCGAACTGAGCGTGGCGGATCAGTTCCTCCGCGTCATCGACCTGGCTCGACCCGAAGGCGATGCCGATCGAGCAGGCGACGCGAATCTCGAAATCGGAAAGCTGGAACGGCGTGGCCAGCGCGCCCTGGATTCGTTTTGCGACATGATCGGCGTCGCCCGGCCCGTCTTCCAGAGTCAGCAATATGCCGAACTCGTCACCGCCGGTGCGGGCCAGCACGTCATGCGTCCGCAAAATCCCCTTGAGGCGGCGGGCGACGGTGATCAGCAGTTCGTCACCGGCCATCGACCCGAGACAGGCGTTGACCCGGCTGAACCGGTCGAGATCGACGATCAGAACGGCGTAACGCGCCTGCTGGTTCGTGTCATCGATCAGCGTTTCCAGATGGTCGCTGAAGCCCGCACGGTTGGCGAGGCCGGTCAGGCTGTCAGTCAGCATCTCGCGGCGGAGATTATGTTCGGTGCGCAATTCCGACGTCTGGTCGATCAGGGTGACCAGGCAGCGACCCTCGGGATTGCGATACAGGCGGGCGAGCGTCACCTGATAATAGCGACAATCGACCGCGTCGCCGAACTGCCAGGGGAAATCCTGACGCAGCGAATCGCTTTCGATGAAGTTCGTGATTCGCGCCGCGATCAGCGAGATCAGCGGGGACGATCCGGTGCTGCTGCCGAGGCCCGCCTGGCGGAACGGGCGATTCGCCATCTGGATGGAGACGTTGCCGCCCGATGCGACGACGATCGCGGCGGGGATCGGCAACAGGTCGAACGTAGCGGCGATCCGGTCCGAGTCGCTCATGCACGTCTCATCGGCCTCCGGCATGGGAGGTTCTTCCGTTTTCAAGACCCGGGACCTGAACGGCATCATCCAGGGTAGTGCTATCTCAAACAGGTTAAGAGCGGCTGAAGCTTGTCGATATTTCAGCCACTTGATCCCGTCAAAATGGCTAGAATCGGTTATCCCTGGGAAATCCCGTAGGTGGCATGCGCCCAGCGGCACCGCGCGCGGCGCGCCATGGGGCAAGATCCGTCTCGGTCCTCGTACGCCCGGTTTCCCCGCCCATCGGCCAGCTCAGCCCGTTGGCAAAGACGAAGGTGATCGCATCGGACAGTCCGCCGTCGCGATAGCGCTGGAGCTGGACGCCCTGGCCGCGCGAAAGCTCGGCAAGCTCGGCCAGCGGGAAGACGAGCATGCGGCGATTGTCGCCGATCGCCGCGACATAATCGGCTTCCGGATCGACCGGCCGGACGATCTTTAGTTTCGCCCCGATGCGCGGCGTCACCACCGTCTTGCCCTTGCGGGTCTCGGCGATCGTATCCGCCGTCTTGACGATGAAGCCGCGCCCGTCGGTGGCGGCAACCAGCCACTTCTCCGCCTTGCTTGCCGGCATCAGCGCCACGATGCCGACATCGCCGTCCAGATCGATCATCGCGCGCACCGGCTCGCCGAAACCGCGCCCGCCGGGCAGCTTGTCGGCCGCCAAGGTATAGAAACGGCCATTCTCGGCCGCGAGCAGGATCTTGTCGGTGGTCTGCGCCGGGAAGTGCAGGAACGGCCCGTCGCCTTCCTTGAACTTCAGGTCCGCCGCGACGGCATCCTCGATATGGCCCTTCATGGCGCGGATCCAGCCGCGTTGCGACAGGATCACGGTGATCGGCTCGCGCTCGATCATCGCCTCGAGCGGAATTTCGCGTGCGGGGGCCGCTTCTTCGATCGTGGTACGGCGCTTGCCCAGCGCGGTCTCGGGGCCGTAGCGGTCGCGCAGCTTGCCGAAGTCGCGCTTCAGCCGCGTGCGCTGACGCGCGTCGCTGCCCAACAGCGCTTCAAGGCTCGCCTTCTCGTTCTCCAGCCCCTCGCGCTCCTTGCGCAACTCCATCTCCTCGAGCTTGCGCAGCGAGCGCAGGCGCATGTTGAGGATCGCCTCGGCCTGGCGCTCGGTCAGCTCGAACTCGGCGATCATCAGTGGCTTGGGCTCGTCCTCGGTGCGGATGATATGGATCACCCGGTCGAGGTTGAGATAGGCGATGATGTAGCCGTCGAGCAGCTCCATCCGGTCGGCGATCTTGTTCAGCCGGTGCGCGGTGCGGCGCTGGAGCACGATGAACTGATGCTCGACCCAGCCGAGCAACGCCTCGCGCAGGGACATCACGCGCGGGGTGCGGCGCGCATCCAGGACGTTGAGGTTAAGGCTGACGCGATTTTCCAGATCGCTCATCCGGAACAGGCTTTCCATCAGCATCGTCGCGTCGACCGTGCGTGCGCGCGGTTCGATGACGATGCGGACTTCCGAATCGGATTCGTCGCGGATGTCGGCGAGGATCGGCAGCTTCTTGTCGTTGATGATCGTCGCGATCTGCTCGATCAGCTTCCCCTTCTGCACGCCGTACGGGATCTCCGTCACGATTGCGTTCCAGGTGCCGCGGCCCAGATCCTCGACATGCCAGCGCGCGCGAACGCGGAAGCCGCCACGGCCAGTGGCATAGGACTCTGCGATAGCCGAGGCGCTGTCGACGACGAGACCGCCGGTCGGGAAGTCAGGCCCCGTGACATGCTCGAGCACCTGGGCGTCAGTCGCATCGGGCTGGTCGATCAGTAGGATCGCGGCGTTGAACAGCTCGGCCGCATTGTGCGGCGGGATGCTGGTCGCCATGCCGACCGCGATACCGGCGGCGCCGTTGGCGAGCAGGTTCGGGAACATGCCCGGGAACAGTTCGGGTTCCTGTTCCTCGCCATTATAGGTCGGGCGGTAATCGACGGCGTCTTCGTCCAGGCCGTCCATCAGGTCGATCGCGACCTGGGTCAGCCGCGCCTCGGTATATCGATAGGCGGCGGCGTTATCGCCATCGATGTTGCCGAAATTGCCCTGGCCGTCGACCAGCGGGTAGCGCATGGCGAAGCTCTGGGCGAGACGGACCATCGCGTCATAGACCGACTGGTCGCCATGCGGATGATATTTGCCGATCACGTCGCCGACGACGCGGGCGCATTTCTTGTAGCCCTGCGTGGGATCGAGCCGCAGCAGCCGCATCGCCCATAACAGGCGGCGGTGCACCGGTTTCAGTCCGTCGCGGACATCAGGCAGCGAGCGCGCGGTGATCGTCGACAGCGCATAGACGAGATAGCGCTCCGACAGGGCGCTGTCGAAAGGCGCATCGACGATGGCATTGAAGGGATCGGGCTCAAGGATTTCCGTAGGCATTGGTCCCCGGTTAGCAGGCGGAATCGGGCAAGGCTAGGATCAGAGCGGCGTGCTCAGACCGGGCTCGGCAGGTCGCGTGCCAGCTCGGCGATCAACCAGTCGCGGAAACGCTTGATCTTCGTCACCCCGCGTCGCGCTTCGGGGCAGACGAGCCAATAGGCATAGCCGCGGGTCGACACGAGATCGAACGGCCGCACCAGCCGCCGCTCCGCCAGGTCGTTCCGCCAGAAAAAGGGCGTCAACATCGCCATGCCCTGCCCGGCCATCGCAGCATGTCCCTCATGCGCCTGGGAATCGAGCCTGACACCGGCGCGGATCGGCCCTTCGGGCATATCGACGCCAGCCTCGCGCAGCCAGTGCGGCCACCACGGGTCCTGCGGGCTGATCAACGGCAGGCGGAGCAGGTCGGTCGGCGCGAAGCTCGGGCCATGGCGTCGCATGAAGCCGGGGCTGCACATCGGGGTGAAATCGATCTTGAACAGCAGATCCTGCGACAGCTCGGGCCAGGAGCCGCGGCCGGCGCGGATCGCGACGTCGACATCGTCGGTCGCGAAATCGGACAGGGCGTCGCTGGTCAGCAGGCGCACGGCCATGTCGGGATGCGCCATCTGGAAACTGCCCAGCCTCCAGGCGAGCCAGGTATTGGCGAAGGTATTGGAGGTGGAGACAGTCAGCAGCCCCTCATCCTCGGCGCGGATCGTGGCGAAGGCCGAATCGAGCGCATCGAAGGCCCGGCCGACCTGCGGCGCGATGCGCCGTGCCGCCTCGGTAAGCACAACGCGTTTTTTCTCGCGGCGGAAAAGCTGAACACCGAGCCGTTCCTCGAGCAGCTTCACCTGATAGCTGACCGCGGCCTGGGTCATGCCGAGTTCGGCCGCTGCGGCGGTGAAATTTTCGTGGCGCGCGGCGGCCTCGAAGACGCGGACGGCGGAGAGCGGCGGGATGCGGCGCATGTCTTTTGGATAAGGCAGCCTTATGGATCATGTCCAACGATTTGTTGGCCCCGCGTAACGGGAAAGCGCATAGCCCTGTTCGTGATCAACGCCAACGCGAAGAGGAGAATGGCGATGCGTGATGACTTCCGTAGCCAGGTCTGGGCCGAGAATCACCGTCAGATCAGCGACGCGATCCATAAGCTGGGTCGTTCGGTGATCGCCGCGTTCGACGCGCTGCATGCCCAGCAGTTCGATGCGCCGTGGCATGCCCGTCCGGCTAGGCGGAACAAGACAGCCTACAAGCGCGCCGCCTGACCTTCGACAGTAGCGCGTGAAGCGCGTATCGGTCCGACATGTTCAGGCTTGCCTCGATCGCGCTTCTCGCGTTGGCTCCCGCGGTGATGGCCGCCACCAACCCTCCCCTGCTCACCTGGGACGATCTTTCGGCCCGGCCCAAGCCCAGTCCCGACGCGACGGTCGCCTATGGCAGCGACGAGATGCAGAAGGTCGATGTCTGGACACCCAAGGGCAAAGGCCCCTTCCCGACAGTCCTGATGGTCCATGGCGGCTGCTGGACGACCAGTATCGCCGATCGCAGCCTGATGAACTGGGTCGCCGGCGACCTCCGCAACCGGGGGTACGCGGTCTGGAACATCGACTATCGCGGCGTCGATCGCCCGGGCGGCGGCTATCCCGGCACCTTCCTCGACGCAGCCGCGGCGGCCGACGCGTTGCTGGCGAATGCCGCACGCTTCCACCTCGACACGAAACGTATCGTCGCGGTCGGTCATTCGGCCGGCGGCCATCTCGCTTTGTGGCTCGCGGCGCGACCCAGGCTGCCGAAGGACAGCCCGCTCAACAGCACGGCACCGCTGCCGATCGCACATGTCATCAGCCTTGGCGGCCTGCCCGATCTGGAGGCGACCGCCGCAAGCCCCGACAATGGCTGCGGCGTGGGTGTCGTCACAGAACTCGTCGGCAAGCCGGGCGTGCGGCCGGACATCTATGCCGACACCTCGGTTCCGCGCCTGTTGCCGATCGGCGTGCCGCAGGATCTGGTGAATGGCCGCGAGGACAAGATCATTCCGGTCCGGCTCGGCACCGGATACGTGGCGCAGGCGAAAAAGGCCGGCGACCGTGTCGCGCTGCATTTCGTGCCCGCAACCGGCCATGTCGAGTTGGTGACACCCGACACCGACGCCTGGCGCGAAACCGTGCAGTTGATCCACACTGCTCTGGGCCGATAACGCCGAACCACCCGCTCGTCCTGCCCCAGCATTGACGTGATCTTCGAATGATGTTGTAATGTTACAACATACCATAAGGAGAGCGACGATGCGTTTGTTGTTGATCCTGCCGATCTGCTTCGGACTCCCTGCGTGCAACAAGGTGCAGAACAAGCAAGCACCGCAAGCGATGAGAATGTATGATGTACAGGCGCCCGCCCTCCCACCCGCACCGGAGCGACCCACTCAGCGGGCCGCGAAACCAATCGCCGTATCCGTGCCCAAAATGGCCTATGCCTATCGCTATGCATTCACCCTGCCCGGAACGACGATCACCAAGGCGCAGGAAGCGCATGTCGCGCTTTGCGACAGGCTTGGTCCCTCACGCTGCCAGGTGCTCGCGCTGAGCAACGGCATGGCGGATGAAGGTATTGCCAGGGCGACACTCAAGCTGCGCGTGGCAAGTGCGATCGCCCGGCAGTTTGGCACATCGCTGGAACAGGCAGTCTCGGGCGCCGGCGGCCGGGCAACCAGCCGCTCGATCTCCGCCGAAGACGTATCGAAAGACATCTCGGACACCGAAGCCCGGCTGCGCCAGCGCGCGCTGCTGGTCGAGCGCCTCATGGAGGTGTTGCGAACGCGCAAGGGCAGTGTCGCTGAACTGGTCGAGGCAGAACGGAGCGTCGCCACGGCGCAGGAGGAAATCGACCAGGCCAAGGGCTGGCTGGCAGAACTGCAAAGCCGCGTCGCGATGTCGACGATGGACGTGGATTATACCGCCGCAGTCCCATCGATCGAGCATGTCGACGCCAGCATCGGCGATACGGTCGCGGCATCGGCCAGCGCCTTTGCGATCGCCATGGGAGGCATGACACGCGTGCTGATCTTCGCGGTTCCCTGGCTGATCTTCGTCGGCCTTGGCTTCTGGGGCTGGCGCCGCTTCCGCCGCTCCCGGCCCGACGCCCCGACGAGCGACCTGGAACCCGTCGGGCAGCCAAGCTGATTGCGCCAATGGGCCCCTTCCGATATAGCCCCGGTCTTCCGGCCCCGGCCTGCGCTTCCGCGCCGCCGGGGCTGCTCATTTTCCGAGGGTAATGCCATCATGGCTCGCCGCCGCCAGATCTACGAAGGCAAAGCCAAGATCCTCTACGAGGGTCCCGAACCCGGCACCTTGATCCAGTATTTCAAGGACGATGCGACCGCATTCAACGCCCAGAAAAAGGGCACGATCAGCGGCAAGGGCGTGCTCAACAACCGCATCTCCGAGCATATCTTCACCCTGCTCGGCCATATCGGTGTGCCGACGCATTTCATCCGCCGCCTGAACATGCGCGAGCAGCTGATCCGCCAGGTCGAGATCATTCCGGTCGAGGTGGTGATCCGCAACGTCGCCGCCGGATCGCTGTCGACGCGGCTCGGGATCGAGGAGGGTACGCAGCTACCCCGCACGATCATCGAATATTATTACAAGGACGACGCGCTCGGCGATCCGATGATCACCGACGAGCATATCGCGGCGTTCGGCTGGGCGAGCCAGGAGGAGATGCACGACATCGCCGACCTGGCGATCCGCGTGAACGATTTCCTGTGCGGCCTGTTCGCGGGGATCGGCATCCGCCTAATCGACTTCAAGCTCGAATTCGGGCGCATCTGGGACAATGATTATGCCCGGGTGATCCTTGCCGACGAGATCAGCCCCGATGGCTGCCGTCTGTGGGACATGGAAACCAACGAGAAGCTCGACAAGGACCGGTTCCGCCGCGACCTTGGCGGCGAAGTCGAGGCCTATCAGGAGGTCGCACGCCGACTCGGCCTGCTGCCCGAGGGTGCCGATGGCGCCGTGCTCGATCTGGAAAAGCACCGGCTCAGCAAGGGCAAGTAGCGCTTCGGGGCCAATCGCCGGAGTCGTGCGCGACCATCGCGCGCTGGATGCAGTGGTTGCCGCTCTCGGCGACCAGTCGCGTGCCGGACGCAATGGCTTTTGCGCTGCCCGACGCCCATATCCATCGGCTGCCTCACCGAGGCAGGGTGCACGAGGCGCCGGCAGCCGGGTGGTGCCCGCCCCCATCACCACACCGCCGTCACCCTGAACTTGTTTCAGGGTCCAACTCTTCACCGCGATGTCGTCGGCCGCTGCGCGATGGATGCTGAAACAAGTTCAGCATGACGGCAGCAAAAAGGGACCCTGGCGATTCAGACAAGCGGCGCGCTCATCATCGCGCCCTGGCTAGCTGTTTGGGAATAGAGTGGCGGAAGGGCGCCGCCCCATAAGCCGGCCGCACTCTGCGCCTCAGCGCCTTGCCCGAACCATGATGCTGCGCCGCAATCAGGCCGTTCCGCGATGTGCATCAGCGCCGCCCCGCCCGGACAAGGCTGATCCGGCCGCGGAAATCTTCCATGAAGCTTGCGGCGACGCGCTACCCTCGCCATAGGGTCGCCATTCAATCCCAAGCCAGGAAACGCCCATGAAGCTTCGCATCTTCGTCACGCTGAAGAACGGCGTGCTCGATCCGCAAGGCAAGGCGATCCACAAGGCGCTGGACGGCCTCGGCTTTACCGGGATCAACGATGTCCGCGCCGGAAAGCTGATCGAGCTCGACGTGGCGGACGACACGAGCGACGCGAGCATCGACGAGATGTGCCGCAAGCTGCTCGCCAACACCGTGATCGAAAACTACCGGGTGGAACGCGCATGAAGACCGCGGTCATCGTCTTTCCGGGCTCCAATTGCGACCGCGACCTCGCCGTCGCGCTGGAGGCCGTCACCGGCAAGCAGCCAGCCATGGTATGGCACGGCGAGACGAGCCTGCCCGACGGCGTCGGCCTGGTCGCCCTGCCCGGCGGCTTCTCCTACGGCGACTATCTCCGCTCCGGCGCGGTCGCGGCGCGATCGCCGGTGATGCGTGCGGTCGTCGAGGCGGCCGAGCGCGGCCTGCCGGTGCTGGGCGTCTGCAACGGCTTCCAGGTGCTGACTGAGACCGGATTGCTGCCCGGCGCGCTGATGCGCAACGAAGGGCTGGATTTCGTCTGCCGCGATGTCGAGCTGACCGTCGCCAACGCCCAGTCGACCTTCACCAGCCGCTATGGCCAGGGTGAGACGATCACCGTTCCCGTTGCGCATCACGATGGCAATTACTTCGCCGATGCCGAAACGCTCGACCGGCTCGAAGGCGAAGGCCGGGTCGCCTTCCGCTATGCCGGCCAGGTCAACGGATCGGCGCGCAAGATCGCCGGCGTGCTCAACGCGGCCGGCAATGTGCTCGGCATGATGCCGCACCCGGAACGCCGTATCGAGGCAGCGCATGGCGGCACCGACGGCCGACGCCTGTTCGAGGGCCTGCTGGAGACGGTCGGGGCCTGACCCCAACCATCCAAATAGGTACTTGCATTTCCAATCCCCCCACGTCATACCATGGACCATGGCTATGACCATTCCCTACGCGCAACCGCGCCCCGCCAGCCGTCGACATTGACGCTCGCGTAACCGCGCCCGTTTTCAGGGGTGCGGCGGGATGGGACATCGCTCCGCGCGCGGAGCATCACGATCCTGCCCGACATACAAAACTCCCGAATTTCTGCTGCCTTCAGGTGTGGCCGAACGCAATACAGTGCGCGGCCGGTTTGTGATTCCGGTGCAAGCGGGTGCAAATCCCGCCGGCCACCCCTGAGGGCAGCAGAGCCGGCGTGGCGACATGGGAAGGCAGGCGACCGCCAATTCGCCTTCGGCGGTTGCGATGAGGGCCTGGAGCTCCCTTGGATATAACCTATTAGGTTATTTCGTTACTTCGAAACACGTGGCTGTAGCGCGCGAGCAGCGTCAGCGTTACCGGCCACAAGCAGGTGTTCCAGATATCGTGCCAGTTCGCGGGAAAATCCGGCTTGTCGCCGATGACCAGAACGTCACGCAGGTCCCACGCTTCGCCGGCCAGCGCGCAGGCGAAGACGATAATCACCGGACGCCAGTCGCCGACGCGCCATTTGAACAATCGCGCCGCCCCGAACAGGACCAGCAGGCCGATATAGATATGGAGCGCGTCCTTCGCGAGGCCGGTATGATCGGTCAGCCAGAGCTTTGCCGTCTGGAAGGCGCTTAGATGGTCAAACACGCGCTTTGAACGGCGTAAAATCGGTGCCGTGGTCGAATATGTCGACCCCCTCGCTTCGCTTCAGGAAATTGACCGCGAGATAGGTGAACGGCGTCAGCAGCACTTCCCACGACACCTTCAGCACCCACTGCGTGACCAGCACCTTCAGCACGAGATCGTTGGTCCAACCCTCGGCGTAGAGGAAGGCGAGCGGATAGAAGATCAGGCTGTCCACCCCCTGCCCCGCGATCGTCGAGCCTATCGTGCGGGTCCAGAGATGCCTGCCCTTGGTCCACACCTTCATTCGGGCAAGGACATAGGAATTGACGAACTCGCCCGCCCAGAAGGCCACCATCGAGGCGAACACGATCCGAGGCACCTGGCCGAAGATCACCTCATAGGCGGCCTGGTTCTTCCAGTCGGGCGATGGCGGCAGCGCGACGACGACCCAGGACATGAAGGCCATGAAGGCGACGGCGACGGCGCCTGCCCAGATCACGCGGCGGGCGCGGGCATAGCCATAGACCTCGGTCAGCACGTCGCCGATCACATAGCTGATCGGGAAGAACAGGATGCCGGCGCCGAACGGCCACAAGCCGATGCCCGGCAGGTTCACCACGGCGACCTTGCCGGCGCCGAGTACGTTGGACAGCAGGATGATCGCGACGAACGCGGCCATCACGAAATCATAATATCGAAAATGGCCGCCAGCCACATCGCCCGCGCTGACCGCCTTCAGCCCGTTTACACCCGCCATGCCGGCATTCCCCCATCTTTGACGCGATCATTTTATGAAGCCGGTTTCGCGCCCGCGCAATCCGCGCTAATCCCCGCGCCATCGCGCGCCCGTAGCTCAGTTGGATAGAGCACGAGACTTCTAATCTTGAGGCCAGTGGTTCGAATCCACTCGGGCGCGCCATCATCGTCAAACCGGCGGGCGAGCGGTGGGCGCGGAGACCGGTTTGGCCTGGGCTGTGAGCATGGCGGCGCTCGGCGCGTCTAATGGAACGTTCGGCTGGACCGCGATGACTGGCTACAAGAACTTTCAGAAGTCGGCCGCCGGCCAAACCGCATATGCGAACGCTAGGCCATGTCTTGACTCCGAACTCTACATAGGTTGTTTGAAGCCATGCCGCGTAACCGCCGACCATCGAAGCAAATGCTCGCCCTCCTAGAGGCGCTGACCGCGGGAGGGCGGCAATGGCGCCATGGCTATGACCTCATGAAGGAGACCGGGCTCATGTCCGGCACGCTCTATCCCCTATTGATGCGGATGAATGAGCAGGGTCTGGTCGAAGCGGAATGGCGTGAGCCGGCTCAGCTGGGCCGGCCCGCGCGTCATGCGTACCGCATCACGGCGGCCGGAATCGCTGTCGCCCGGACCAACGATGTCGCAGGTAACGCCCCTTCCACACGAACGGCGCTCGCGTGACGACCGGTCTGGCCCGGGCAATCCTTGCGGTTGCGATCACCAGTCTGGCCGAACATCATCGCGAATGGGCATGCGCGATGCGCGGTGAATTCGACGCGGCGATCGAGGATCGAAGGGCCCTGGGTTTCGCGATGGGCTGCCTTGTCGCAGCGTGGCGGGAAATGCCCAGACAGGCAGAAGGACGCTTCGCTCTGGCGATTTACGCCGTCGCGCTCTGCCTGATGCTGCCCATTGCCCTTCTTCAGTTCGAAAATGTGGCGGCAATGCCCTTTCCGGCTCCGGGGCAAGCCGGATCGCTTGGCGTGTTGGCGCAACACAGCATGCGCGACCCCTATTCGGCGGGCGCTTATCTGGCGGCCGTACCGTCGCTGCTAGTGCTTTGGGTGTTGATCGGCATCGGGCATCTGCGCCTTGCCTGGTCGCTCCTCGATCGCAACTGGCCACAGGCCGTAAAGATGGCGGCGTTCAACGTCGCGGTATCGGCGACGCTGGTCATCTTCACCGTGGTGCTTTTCCTCGATGATGCGGGCGCTGGGTGGCAGGCTATGGCATCGGCAGTCGAGCTGGGCGCCATTCACGCCTTTTCGACATGGCATGCCCGGCTGTTCGCGGATGCACCTTCGGCAGGGATCGCCTGACTCCGAAGCGAGGCGCCCGCGGCTTCAACGACGCTCCCGGGAAGCTTGACTCTTAAATCTACATATGTCGTGATACGCCCATGCCGAAGAGTGAAGTCGCGTCGCTCATGGGGATGGTGAGGAATGAAAGCGCTTCGATCGTTGATACTGGTCGGACCTCGCAGATGGATCGCGCTGGCGGTCGCTCTGGCAGTCGTGCCGTCGGGTCTAATATGGCGCGCTAACCGGGTGCCGCACCTGGCGTACGACGCCGCCGACGGCGAATATTCCAGCTATTGCTGCGGGAATATCGAGCTGCGCGCTGGCGACCTGTACGCCAATAGCGCGCGCCTGACCGGCTATGTCGTCAGGCGGGACGAACGCGGCCCCTATCTTCTTCCGGATACCTTCGTCGGAACCTTGAACCGAGGCGTCGAGGCCGACGGGAGCAGGCCTCCGCGCCGGCTGAGGCTCGACACCCTCCCGCGCCCAAACCGGATCGAGTTCCCGGACGCCGACGGCCCATCCAGCTTCCGGCGCAGGGTGGCGCGGCGATAGGTCGAGAGTGCTGCACGACCTCAGGACAAGACGATATGATGCTCACTGCTCTCACCTGGTTCGTGTTCGGCTATGCCGCCTTGAAGCTGGTGGGCATGTCGCTGGCCAGAAAACCGGGCTTCGGGCTTACCGCGATCAGCTTTCCGGAGCGCCTCCGCGCGGGAGAGCCGGCACTCCTCATCATAGCGTTCTCGGTGTTCGTCCCGCTGGCGTTGCTGATCGCCTCCAGTGCTGCGCGGTCCATGAGAGGCACCTTCGACGAATCCACGGTATGCTATGGTCAGATCGTGGCGCTGCGGCATTTGCCCGCGGTGCGGCAGGCCGCCGATGATTCGACCGTGTATGACCGTGTCGAGAATTTTAGATTCTTCGCCTACGCGACGGGGCAGGAACTTCGCATCAAGCCGCCGGATGTGACTGCCATATTGAGCCAGAGGACGGCATCGACAGCCGCCCGGTATGCCCGCAACAGGACCGGTAAACTGCAGCGCCAGATGGACCGTGAAATCGCGCAGGCGCTCAATTGCCTCGGGAAGTCCAAATGAATTTGGGCGGACGTCGCAACACTCCGGTCAGGCCGCTGCTCAAATATTAATTCTACATATATCGCCATAATATTGGAGAGCGAAATGATTGCCATCGCCAATCTGAGCCATGTCTACGCCAACGGCACCCGCGCGCTCGACGATGTGACCCTATCGATCCCCACAGGCATGTTTGGCCTGCTCGGTCCCAACGGTGCCGGCAAGTCGACCCTGATGCGCTCCATCGCGACGCTGCAGACACCGACATCGGGTAGAATCGTTTTCGATGGGATCGACGTCGTCAGGGAACCCGAGGCGCTGCGTCGGATGCTCGGTTATCTGCCGCAGGAATTCGGCGTTTATCCGCGTATCTCCGCCTATGCGATGCTCGACCATATGGCGGTGCTGAAGGGTCTCGCCGATCGCGCCGAACGCAAGGATACGGTCGAGGCACTGCTCCACCAGGTCAATTTGTGGAGCGTGCGCAAAAAGGCGCTGGCCGGCTTCTCCGGCGGCATGCGGCAACGGTTCGGCATCGCGCAGGCGCTGATCGGCAATCCCCGCCTGATCATCGTCGACGAGCCGACGGCCGGCCTTGATCCGGAGGAGCGCAACCGCTTCCTCAACCTGCTCGCGGCGATCGGCGATACGGTCGTCATCATCCTGTCCACTCACATCGTCGACGATGTCGCCGATCTTTGCACGCGTATGGCGGTGCTGGCAGGGGGCCATATCCTGCTGGAGGGCGCGCCGCAGGAGCTGGTCGCGAAAATGCATGGCCGAATCTGGGAAAAGACGATCGACCGGGCCGCCTTCGACGACCATGCAGCCGATCATCGCGTGATCTCCACCCGTCTGTTTGCAGGGCACACCATCATCCACGTCGCGTCCGACACGTCGCCGGGCGATGGATTCGTGCCGGCCGCAGGCAGCCTTCAGGATGTCTATTTCTCGACGCTCGACGCAGCGCGCCGCGCTGCCTGAAGGGGACAGGACGATGTTGCTCAAGATCGCCGGGTTCGAGCTGCGCTACCAACTGCGCAACCCGCTATTCTGGATCGCGGTGGCCGTGTTCGCGGTACTGGTGTTCTGCGTCACGATCGGGCCGGGCTCGATCGGAGCGGGGCCCGGCCTTCACAAGAATGCGCCGTACAAGGTGGCGCAGCTCTATTTGATGCTGTCGGTCCTCTACATGTTCGTGTCGGCGGCTTTTGTCGCCAACGCGATCGTGCGTGATGACGAGACCGGCTTTGGGCCGATCCTGCGCACCACGCACATTTCCAGGGTCCAGTATCTGTTCGGCCGTTATGCCGGCGCGTTGCTGTTGGCCACTTTGGGCTTCCTCGCCATTCCGACGGCGCTGTGGCTCGGGACGCTGATGACATGGGTCGATGCCAGGCTGTTCGGGCCGAACGATCTGGCTGCCTATCTGATGCCTTATCTTTGCTTCGCGCTGCCCGATTTGTTCATAAGTTCGGCGCTGTTCTTCGCGCTGGCGACGATGACACGCTCGATGATGGCCACCTATGTGAGCGTCATCGCGCTCCTGATGTTCTGGCTGGCCGCGACCATCGCCTCGCATAACGGTCACGGCCTGCTGGCCGCCTATATCGATCCGTTCGGTCTCGGCGCTGTCACCTGGATCACCCGCTCCTGGACTTCCGAAGAACTCAACACCTTCGGCACGCCGATCTATAGTGTGGTGCTCTGGAACCGGATCCTCTGGATCGCGATCGCCGCGGCCTTCCTGTCATTGGCCCATGCTCGCTTCCGTTTCAGCGACCGGGCGCCCCGCGCAGCACGCCGCCGCAGTGCCGAGGATGCGTCGCCCGCGACCGTCGCCATCGCCGGCGGCGGCATTCCCACGGCCAGGCCGCATTTCGGCACGGCGACGGCCTGGGCGCAGCTGCGGGTTCGTACGCGACTGGATATGGCCCAGATATTCCGCAGTCCGGCCTATGGCGTGCTGTTGGTGCTCGGCCTGATATTCTCGGTAGCCGGCCTGCACGACCTCGATCCCGCATGGGGAACCCCGTCCTTGCCCGTTACGCGGCTGATGGTTCAGCTACTCAACGACAATTTCCAACTGATCCCGCTCATCATCGCGATCTATTACAGCAGCGAGCTGGTCTGGCGCGAGCGCGACCGCAACATTCACGAAATCATCGGCGCGAGCGCCATTCCCGACTGGGCCTATGTCGTACCCAAGATCGTGGCGCTTACGCTGGTGCTGCTTTCCACGCTGCTGGTCAGCATGATCGGCGCTGTGGGTATCCAGCTGTTCCACGGCTACACGCAGTTGGAGCTGGGCCATTACCTGTTGTGGTACCTGCTGCCCAACGCGGTCGACTATGTGCTGATCGCGATCCTCGCCGTGTTCGTACAAACGATCAGTCCCCACAAGTTCGTCGGCTGGGGGATCATGCTGCTCTTCGCGATCTCGCGATCTCAACTCTGGCGGCTGGGGCTGCTCGGGTTCGAGGATCATCTCTTCACCTACGCGCAGGGTCCGGCGGTGCCGTTGTCCGACATGAACGGGCAAGGCCAGCTTTGGATCGGCGCCTGGAGCTTTCGGGCTTATTGGACAGCCTGCGCCGTCCTGTTGCTCGTGCTGAGCCACGCCCTGTGGCGGCGGGGTGCCGAGACGCGGCTGGCCGACCGCTTGAAACGGCTTCCCCGCCGCTTGCATGGACGGGCGGGCGGTGTGGCGGCGGCGGCGTTGCTGGCCTTCGCCGGGATCGGCACCTGGTGCTTCATCAACACCCATGTCTGGAACGTCTATCGCACATCGTCCGGCGACGACCGTTACTCTGCCGACTATGAGAGGCAGCTGCTCCCGTATGAAAACACGCTCCAGCCAGCGGTCACCATGGTGCGCGCGAAGATCGATCTGTGGCCCCACCAGCACGAGATGATCACGCGCGGCACGCTCGATCTGGTCAACCGGCAGGTGGTGCCCTTGTCCGAAGTCCATCTTCGCATGCGCTCATCCGACGTGAAATGGACTGGGCTTACGGTCTCCGGCGCGCGCCTGGCCAAGGATTATCCCGATTTCCAATATCGGATTTACCGGTTCGCGACGCCGCTGGCGCCCGGCGCGGTGGCGCAGATCGCCTTCACCACCGTTTACCGGCAGATCGGTTTCAGCAATGAAGGCGACGATACACGCGTGTTCGACAACGGCACCATGATCCCGAGCGCCGAGTTTCTTCCCGCAATCGGCATGGATCGCTCGCGCCTGCTCGATGATCCGTTAAAAAGGCGCAGATACGGCCTGCCCGCGGACCTCGCCCGTGCCAGGCTGGAGGATCTGTCCGCTACGCGGGCCAACCGGAATCATAGCGACTGGATCACGTCCGACGTCACGCTCACGACCGATGCCGAACAGACGCCCATCGCCCCCGGCACCAAGGTTGCCGACAGCACGACCGGCGGCCGCCGCACCGCGCGCTTTGTCGTCCAAGTGCCGACGCAGAATTTTCTCGCAATCCAGTCCGCCCGTTATCAGGAGCGTCACATTCGCCACGGAGGCGTCGACCTTGCGGTCTATTACGACGCAAGGCACGGCCGAAACGTCGATCGGATGCTGGCCGCGTCAGCGCACGCGCTCGATACCTATCGTGCCGCCTTCGGCCCGTACCAGTTCAGCCACATGCGTATCGTCGAGTTCCCGACCTACGCGACGTTTGCGACATCCGTCGCGGGGACTTTCCCCTATTCGGAAGGGTTCGGCTTCATCGCCGACCTCTCCGACAGGAGCGGGATCGACTATATAAGTCAGGTCGTCGCGCACGAACTGGCCCATCAATATTGGGGAAACCAGGCGACGCCGGCAGATATGCAAGGCGCGAGGATGCTCGACGAAACGCTGGCGCAGGACGCCGCCCTGCTGGTGATGGAGAAGACCAAGGGACGCGACGAGGCCCGCCGCTTTCTCCGCCAGGAGCTCGACCGATATCTGTTCTCCCGCGGCTTCGAAGTTGGGCAGGAGTTGCCGCTCGCACGGGTGGAGAACCAGGAATATATCGCGTATCAGAAGGGCGAGCTGGTCATGTATCGCCTGCGCAATGTGCTCGGCGACGAACGCGTCAACGCCGCGCTGCGGCGCTATCTCGAGCGCTTCAGGTTTCGTCCCGCCCCGTATCCGCGATCGCTCGACCTCATCGCCGAATTCCGCAAAGGCGCCAGCCCGGCGGAGAACCAGTTGATCACCGACCTGTTCGAGAAGATCACCCTCTATGACGTAAGGACTACGGGAGCGAATGTCCGGAAGATGCGCGACAGTCGCTTTGAAACGACCCTGACCGTCGAGGCGCATAAATATTATGCCGATGGCGAGGGAAAGGAGACCGAAGCGCCGCTCGCGGAGCCTATGGGCTTCGGCCTGTTCACCGCCATGCCCGACCGGGGCCCGTTTGCGGCACGGAATGTGCTAGCGCTACGGTCTGTCGCGATCCATAGCGGGGTGCAGCAGATCAAATTCGTCACCGCCGCGAGGCCCAGCTATGCGGGCGCGGATCCCTTCGCTGTTCTGATCGATCGCAACGCTGACGACAATGTTATCGCGACCACAGGATGATGAGTCGGGAATATCGGCCTTCCAGATGCGACACGACGGACGCGAATAGCCAGGAGTGAGGCGCAGAGCGGCCATCAAGCTGCTACGTCTTCCAGGCTGCTCAGTGCTGGGGTCGAACAGGCCAAGATGAGCACTCCAAAATCCGATTGCGGTATAAAAGCAGTTGGACTTATAACCGATTGCATACCGCAATCGGAATTAGTCATCGATGCGGGGTGAAGGGAGGAGGCGGCATGGCCAAGCTCGTTTTCGGCATGAACCAGTCCCTGGACGGCTATGTCGACCATATGGGTTTCGCGCCTGGCCCAGCGCTGTTCCGCCATTTCGTCGACGAAGCGCAGGGACAGACAGGCAGCGTCTATGGTCGCGAGATGTACGAGATCATGCGGTATTGGGACGACGAGCATTCCGAATGGGATGCGGACAGACGCGCTTTCGCTGCGGCGTGGCGGAAGCAGCCGAAATGGGTCGTCTCACGCTCGCTGACCTCGGTCGGGCCCAATGCAACGCTTGTCGGGGACGATCTCGAGGGTGCGATCCGCGCGTTGAAGGCCGGGCGCGACGGGGAGATCGAGGTTGCCGGCCCTACCCTGGCGCACAGCCTTACCGAGCTTGGCCTGATCGATGAGTATCGAATCTATCTGCATCCGGTCGTGCTCGGTCGCGGCAAGCCCTATTTCGCCGGCGCCCGGCCGCCGCTCCGCCTCGCGACCTGCGACCGGATGGGCGAGGACGTGATCAGGCTCACCTATATTCCAGCCTGACGTCGATCACGGGGTGTCATGGGGCTGGAAGGCGCTTCAGGCGCCGCGCATTGCCCGTCGCGCTGGCATGGATCGGCTTTAGCCCCTTGGCACCCATCGCGCCGGCCCGTTCGAACATGCGTAGTCCCAGCATCATGTTGTTTGCCGAAAGATCGGACAACTCGGCCAGGCTCGGCGCGCGGCCCCTCATCGCCAGTACCCCGACCTGCTGCGCCTGGGCGAGGATGGTGGATTGGATCGCCCACCAGTCGCCGGCGATCGCCGCACCTGCCTTGCCGAACGCATCGACCTTCTCGGGCACCATGCGCGATAGTTCGGCATAATTGCCGTCGAGCGGCGAGCGTGCTGCGTCCCGCATCATCGACGTGCGCCGGGCGATCACCTCGTTCGACGCGACCATGGTCTGCGACACGCGTTGCGCCGTGCCGATCATGTCGAGCGTGGCGGACACCATGCGCCGGTAGAAAGTGAAGGGATCGAGCATGAGAGGCAAACTCCGTGTCCGCCGGGATGGCGCCGGAGCAACAACGCGCCCCAAGGGCGATAGGGTACCGCCGCGCGAGCCATTATTGTTGCTGATGCGTTGCCGACTTCTGTGCAGGTGTTGCTGCCCTCGCTGAAGGAGCCTCGATGAAGCGTATCCCCGGTGGAAGACTTGATGCGCTGGAACACAGCCGCGCGCTCAAGATGGCACGATCGACCCATGCCTATGTGCGGGGCAACACCGTCAAATTCTACGAATGGCTGGCCGACTCGCGCTCGGCGAGACGCCTTCCCAAGGGGCCCGCGATCTGGATCTGCGGCGACTGCCATCTCGGCAATCTCGGGCCGGTCGCCCATGCCGACGGACGGGTCGACGTCCAGATCCGCGATCTCGACCAGTCGGTCATCGGCAATCCGGCGCACGACCTGATCCGGCTGGGCCTGAGCCTTGCGACCGCGGCGCGAGGATCGGACCTGCCGGGAGTCACCACGGCGCGCATGATCGAGGAAATGGTGGAGGGCTATGCGCACGCCATGGCCGAAGGCGATGCCGAGATGGCGCCCGAACCCAATGTCGTCCGCGCCGTGCGCAGGCGCGCACTGGGACGCCGCTGGCGCCATCTCGCCGACGAGCGGCTTGACGATGTCGAGCCGCGCCTGCCGCTGGGGCGCAAATTCTGGGCGCTTGAGGACGAGGAACGCGCCGCGCTGGAGACGCTGTTCAGGGAACCGGCGGTCGTTGCGATGATCCTTTCTCTCAATCGGCGGGAAGACGGCCACCGCGTATGCCTGGTCGATGCCGCTTATTGGAAGAAGGGCTGCAGCTCGCTGGGCAATCTGCGGTTCGCCGCACTCGTCGCGATCGGCGGATCGAAAAAGGCGCCCGCCGAATATGCCCTGATCGACCTGAAGGAAGCGGTTGCGGCCGCAGCGCCCGCGGCCAGAGGTGCGGACATGCCACACGATCCTGCGGTGCGGGTCGTCACCGGTGCGACTGCCCTCGCGCCCAATCTCGGCGAGCGCATGCTGGCGACCAGACTGCTCGGCAAACCGATGGTGCTGCGCGAGCTGCTACCCCAGGATCTCAAGCTGGAGATCGAGCAATTCTCCCGCAGCGAGGCGACGCGCGCAGCGCGATAACTCGCTTATGTCGTCGGCGTGGCGCATGCGCGCCAGATGGATGGGCCGACACGGGCGCACTGGGGCGATGCCATCGCACGCCGGCAAAGCGCGAACATCGACGCGCCGACCTGGCTGTGGGACAGTGTCGTCGATCTCACCGCAAGTCACGAGGCCGGATATCTCGAACATTGCCGCCGTTACGCGCTCGCCCAGGCGGCGTGATAGCGCCGGGCCGCCCGGGCCAGCGATCCGATGAAGGTGTTCCTCGACTTCGAGGCATCGTCGCTCGGCAAGAAGAGCGTGCCGATCGAGGTTGCCTGGGTGTTCGAGGATGGACGATCGGCGGCCTATCTGATCCGGCCGGCACCGGACTGGGACGATTGGGATCCGAGGGCCGAAGCGATCCATCGCATCGATCGCCCCACGCTCCTCCGGGATGGGTGCCCGCACGACATGGTTGCCGCGGCCATGGTCGACAAGCTTACCGGTCACGATCTCTTTGCGAGCGCGCCGTCATGGGACGGCAAATGGCTGAGCGCCTTGCTGCGCGCGGCGGGCTATCCCCGGCATCTGCTGCGACTTCGCGACAGAGACGAGGCGCTTCACCAAACCGCGACCGACATTCTGGAGGGGTTCGTACCGACGGAGGCGCTGGCGGTCACGGTTGCTGGCCTGATCGAATCGATCGATGTCCGTGCCCCGGGAACTGCACCCGCACATCGCGCCCTTGCCGATGCGCAGGAGGAGCATTGCCACTGGCTCGCGGTACGAGAGGCAGCGCGCCGATTGGCGAACGATCGGGCACAGGGCCGGTTCTGAATCATATCGCGCCTGGTCGGTGTCATGGCGGCAGGATCGATCGCGCTATTTCGCGGTTCGCCTTAGCTGCCACCGGGAAGTCTTCGCGGCCGGAGCATCGGCGCGGGCAAGGGTATCCTGGCGGGCACGGCTGCCATCGTACAATTCGCGCTCACCGGTGAGATAGTCGGCGCGCTGCCCCATCAGGCTCGCGGCCGTCATCTGCAATGCGCCGCGCACCATCTTGATCGTGGCGAAATGCCGGTCGGCATAATCGTCGTCGAACCGGGACCAGTCCACATCGCCCCAGAGGCGATCATGGTCGAGGAACTCGGTGAGCTCAGCACCCGGCAGCCGGCCGAACGCGTCATGATAGTCCTGGAACGATTCGATCAACGTCACCGCCTGCCGGCCGACATCCTGTGCATTTCCGGCGCCGCGCGACACGCGGATGAGATTGGCCGTCAGTTCGCGAATGGCGGATGCGACGGAGGTCGTTGCAGCCTCCTGCGCGATATCATCTTCGGAGCGTTCACTGACCAGCTTCATGCGACGCCTCCTGCAATGTCATGGGGCGACAATAGCCCGCAGCCAGCCAACACTCCACGGGCAAGCACGGCCCGCCGCATCCCAAAGCGGCACGCTCCCCTCGGTCATGGCGTGACGCACGATGGCTCAGGCCAGCGCCACCGCCTGCCCGGCAAAATCGTCTCGCAGCACCTGATCGATCGGGCGGACGATGCCCTGCGTCAGCGCTTCGGGCACCGTGACGGCGAAGCCGCGCCCAACCAGGCCGTCGATCGCCCAGCGCACGCAATAATCCGCTGCCACGCCGACCACGATCGCCTCCCCGGCACCCGATGCCTTCAGGTCGCTGAAGAATGCGTCGCGGTCGATCGGCGCGCCACCGCCGATCGGCTCGACCGACAGCCCGTCTTCCTGCCACATCGCGAACACGCCCTTCTCCAGGCGATAGGCCGGTATGGCGGGATCGATCCGGCCGGCATCGAGCACATTGTGCCAGCCAGGCGTCTCGCGGACGCAGTGAATCGGGAATTCCTTCGCCTCTTCCGACAGCGGATAGGTGTCGGCGAAATGCGTATCGAAGGTGAACAAAACTGCTGCGGTCTCCTCGGGGCGGAGCGCCGCCAGCCAGGCGTTCATCGGCCCGGCCAGCGCGTCGGCGCCGGTGACCGACAGCGCCCCGTCGGGGTTCATGAAATCGGCCTGGGTATCGACGACGATCACGATCTTCTTCATTTCATGCTCCTGCGGCACTTCCAGCTGTAGACGTTCGCGGCTTTTGCCGGGAAAAGGCTGTCATGGTTCTGACCGATATCGCGACACGCTCCTACAATCACGGCTGGCGGCTCGACCCGATCGTCCGCAGCCTGCTCGATACCGACTTCTACAAGCTGCTGATGCTGCAGATGATCCGGCATCTGCATGCCGATGTAGAGGTGACCTTCTCGGTCCTCAACCGCACCAGGTCGGTCAGGCTCGCCGATGTCATCGACGAGGGAGAACTGCGCGCCCAGCTCGATCATGCCCGCACCGTTCGGTTCAGCAAGAAGGAGCTGATCTGGCTCGCCGGCAACAGCTTCTACGGCAATGAGCGCATGTTCGCGCCGGACTTCATCGCCTGGCTCGCCGACTTCCAGCTGCCGCCCTATGAGCTTCACACGGTCGACGGCCAATATGAGCTGCGGTTCGCAGGCCCCTGGACCCACACGACGATGTGGGAGATTCCGGCGCTCTGCATCATCAACGAGCTGCGATCGCGTACCGCCCTGCGCAATCACGACCGGTTCGAACTCGACGTCACCTATGCCCGTGCCAAGGCCAGGCTGTGGGACAAGGTCGAGCGGCTGAAGCAATTGCCCGACCTGGTTCTTTCCGATTTCGGTACGCGGCGGCGGCACGGCCATTTGTGGCAGCGCTGGTGCGTCGAGGCGCTGAAGGAAGGGCTAGGCAATCGCTTCATCGGCACGTCGAACGTGCTGCTGGCGATGGATGCCGATCTGGAGGCGATCGGCACCAATGCGCATGAGCTGCCGATGGTCGCCGCCGCCCTCTCCCGCGACGATGCCGAGCTCGCCACCGCTCCCTATCGCGTGCTGGAGGAATGGCGCCAGCATTATGCCGGCAACCTGCTGATCGTGCTGCCCGACGCCTTCGGTACCACCGCCTTTCTGGCCGATGCACCTGACTGGGTCGCCGACTGGACCGGTTTCCGCCCGGACAGCGCGCCGCCGATCGAGGCCGGCGAGCAGATCATCGCCTGGTGGCAGAGCAAGGGCGTCGATCCGCGCGAGAAATTGCTGATCTTCTCGGACGGCATGGATGTGGATTCGATCGAGCGCACCTATCGCCATTTCCGCGGCCGGGTGCGCATGAGCTTCGGCTGGGGGACCAACCTCACCAATGATTTCCGTGGTTGCGATCCGCATGGCGGTGCCGGGCTCGAACCGATCTCGCTGGTGTGCAAGGTGACGAGCGCCAACGGGCATCCGGCGGTAAAGCTCTCCGACAATCCTGCCAAGGCGACCGGCGACCCGGCCGAGATCCAGCGCTACCTGCGCGTTTTCGGCGACGCGGATCGTGTGGTGAGCGAGGTGATCGTCTAGCGAACGGCGCTCGTTTTACGCCCTCTTAATCGCGCTCCCCTACCGGCTAGAAGACGGGCACCGGACGAGGTGCCCAAGCGCGGGGGACTGGCGTGGCGCAACCGATATCGATCCGGCTTTTCGCGGTGTTGTTCGGCTTTTCGATAGCCGTTTCCGCCCTGCTCGCCTTTTATACCGCCCGATCGATGACCTTCGGTTTCCCGATCACGCCGGAAGCCGCCGCGACCCTGGCAGGCCGTATCCTCGCGATCAGGATGTTCGGTGTCGCGTTCGCCTTGTCGCTGATGCTGCTTATCGTCTGCTTCAAGTCGCGGTCCGCGCGTGGCACGCTGGTCGCGCGCTGGGTGCTCGGCGTGGTGACCAGCGTCGCCTTTCTGCGCAGCATCGGCGTGGTCGACCCGGTGAACGACGGTGGCATGACGGCCCTGATGGTGTCGATCCTCCAGCTGACCGTGGAGGCGTTCGCCATCCTCCTGCTCTATGGCGAAGACGCGGCCGACTGGTTCGACATACGGGTCTGGCGCTGACCGGAAACACCGCTCCTAACGCGTCGAACCCCGGTCAGCCTTCGAGCAGGTCGAGATAGGCCACCACGTCATTGTCGGTCGCCAGGAAAAGCCCTTCCTGCACCTCTTCAGGCTGCGCGGCGGCGATCGCCATCGCCTCGCCGAGCGGGCCGTAGAACAGGGTCGAGGCCCCTCCCCCGTCATTGCCGTCGGAAAGATGATACAGGCGGACTGACACGGTTTCAGAGGTGGTGCGCATCGACGCTAGATGCGGCGCGGGGACTCCGACCGCAAGCCCTTCAGCAGGGAATGCAGAGCGGCACCTGATCGCCGGCGGTGTCGAGCGGACAATCGTCGGTATCCGGGATCGCGCCGCCGACCGGCGGGGACGGATAATATTGGGTCATGAGCTGGACCTGCTCCGCCGCCGAGGTGCCGCTGAGCAGCTCGATCAGCCGAAGCGCCTCGTCCAGCCCGGACGAAATGCCGCCCCCGGTCAGCCGGTCGCGATCGAGATGATAGCGCGGATGGCCTTCGACCACCTTCACCTTCTGGTTGCGCTTCAGACAGGGGATGAACGCCCAGTGTGTGGTCGCCTCGTAACCATCAAGAAGTCCGGCCGCGGACAACAGCATCGCGCCCTCGCAGACCGAGGCGACCATCGGCGTCACCGCGGCCTTGGCGCGCAGGAAACCGAGATAGGTTTCGTCCTTCATCAGCACGTTCAGCGCGGCCGGATCGCCGCCCGGTACCCACAGGGCCGCATAGTCCGGGCTCGCATCGGCAAAGCTCTTGAGTACTTCGAAGCGGAAGCCCTCACGGAAACAATGCATACGGCTTTCCGCCGCCACCAGTTCGATCTCGAAACCGGCCCAGGTGAACATCTCATACGGTCCGGTCACGTCGAGCATATCGACCGAATCATAGACCGGCATACCGATGATCGGCCTGACATCGCTCTCCATGCTGCCCTCCTCACCCCCGTGTCGGCGTACCATATCCCCTTCTTGCCGCGTCCGGCGGGATGTTGACGCCAAATCGGGGCTTGTTGCGGTCGTAGCGTGACGCAAACCGCTACATGATGCGCGCAGGTAGCCGCCTGTCCCTGTGCTACGGATCGGCATTGCCTCGTGAAGAAAGGGCCTCGCGTGACGGCCGGGGAAAGCGCCTATTGCAGCCACGTAGAGGACGAGGCGCCTTTGCGCCCTCGCCTGTGCGGTAGGCGCGCGGGCCTCATCCTCGTCGTGCCGGCGCTCGTCGTGCTGTCGGCCTCACCGGTCGAGGCGGCAGGACCGGGGCAGCATTTCGTAGAGATCTGCTCGGCTGAAGGCGTGACCTGGATGGCGCTCCCCGATACTGGCCGGCTGCCGCCGGACGATTCAGGCAAGACGGGCGACCATGCCACCTGCGCACACATGATGCGCCCGCGCAATCTGCTCCGCCCGCGCAGGAACCTTGCTGACACCTGAGACAACGCCCGCCCGCGTCCATGCTCAACGCGGGTCGCACCCGCACCGGAGATCACTGATAGCGCGCGGTATTTCCAAAGCCGGTGTTCGTCTTCGTCATCTTGATCAGCTTCCTGAGATAGGACCGCACCTCCCTCTCGAACCGCCTGTCATCGTGAACGCCCGGCCGACGATAGTCATCCTGGTCGAGAAGTTCCTTGAGCCGGTGAGCGAATCGATCCTGACTGGTCGTCGCTTCGTTGCTCCTGGCTGCGCGGCAGGCCCATTCTTCGGCTGCCGCCTTGTCATAATCATCTTCATGTCCCCGGCCGTACTTGTCCGCCCGAGCCTGCTCGTTCAGTGACGCGCTCAAACGGCTTTCCAGCCATTTTCGGACGATCTCGCCGTCCCATTCTTTCGCGGCTTCGTTCATTGGATTTTCCTAAACCGGCCCCTGCGGGGAAGCGAGGGTGACCAAAACGATGCAACCGAGTGAAGCATCACTACGGTGCCCCGCGCTCAAACCCTAACCCCGACGGCGCAGCACCACTTCGGTTACATGACGCCGGCCGCCCACCCGGGCGAGATGCACGAACACGTCGACCGTGCTGCGGACATAGTGCAGCACGTCTTCCCGATTGAGGCGCGTGCCGGTCTGCAACACCAGCAGCGCGATCTGCTCGACCGCGCGCTCGGCACTGTCGGCGTGGACCGTCGTCATCGATCCGGGATGGCCGGTATTGACCGCACGCAGGAAGGCATAGGCCTCCTCGCCGCGAAGCTCGCCCAGGATGATGCGGTCGGGCCGCATGCGCAGCGACGCGCCAAGCAGATCGTCGGCGCTCACCCGCGCCTCGCCAAGCGCGCTGCGCGCCGCGAGCAGGCCGACCGCATTCTCATGCCGCAGATGAAGCTCGGGCGTGTCCTCGATCAGAATCAGCCTTTCGTCGGCCGGGATCTCGCGGATCAGCGCGTTGAGGAAGGTCGTCTTGCCGGTCGAGGTGCCGCCGGAGACGAGGATGTTCTTGCGTGCCCTTACCGCCGTGGCGAGCATGCCGGCGATGTCGCCCGCATCGAGCATCATCGTCAGCGCGCGGTCGATGTCAGACGTATCTTCCTCGCCATGCCGCGTATCGGCAAAGGCGCCGTTCGCGACATAATCACCCAGCGCCAGATCGGGCGAGACATGCTTGCGGATCGCCAGCGCGAGCGGCCCGCGCGTCGCCGGCGGCCCGACCACCTGCACACGTGCGCCGTCCGGCAGGGTCGCCGACAACAGCGGATGTTCGCGACTGATGCCCTGGTGCGACAGCGCCGCGATCTGGCGGGCGAGCCGCGACAGGGTCGCTTCGTCCAGCCCCGGCGCCTCGTGCCGCTCGATCGTGCCGCTGGTCGTCTCGACCCAGACCTCGCCCGGGCGATTGACATAGATATCGGTCACATCGGCCCGCTCGAGCACACCCGACAGCGGCGACAGATAGCTGCGCAGATAGACCGGGCGGTCGTCCCGCGCGGGCGCGCTCATCGCTTCGTCTCGACGCCGGTGAAATCGAGATCGCGCGCGACGAACACACTGATCGCGGTGCCCTGCTTGACCTTCAGGGTCGGCTGGATTTGCTGGGTCTGGGTCAGCCCGCTCGTCGCGTTCTGCAAGGTGCCCGGCAGCGCGACGACCACGGGTGAGTTGGAATTGCCGATGCGCGAGGCGAGGTTGACGCCGACATCGAGTGTCGATTGCAGGATCGCCGAGCTGAACCGCGCCAAGAAATGCGTGTTGACCTTGCCCTTGATACCAACCTGTCCAAGCGGATCGGCAGCGGGCGAGCCGAGCGCGATCGTCACGCCGTCGGGACGCACGAGGCGAGTCCACATCACATTCGCGCGGTTCTGGCCCGGCTGCAGGTCGGCGCGATATTCGCCGATCAGGCGGCTGCCGCGCTGGATCAGCACCTTGCTGCCGTCGAAGCCGCGCACGTCGCGCTGCACCAGCGCACGAGCCAGGCCCGGGCGAGTGGAATCGAGCGCGGTCTCCAGCACGGCGGGGATAAGCGTACCTTGCGGCACCGTGGTCGGGCGATGTCGCATCACCGAGGCCCGCGCCCGGGTGGCGAGCGCGGTACCGCCGCCCTCTCCGGCGGCACCGGCGCCCGCCGCGCCGTCGGCGGCAATCTGCGGCGCAGCCGCTTCACCGACGGTCGTGTCGATGATCAGCGCGGGATCGCTCGTGGCCCGCGACTGGGCCGGTTGCGGCGGCATGACGGGCTGTTGCGGCATCGGCTGCGGCACGTAGACGATCTGCGGCTGCGGCATGCGCACCGGTGATGGTGGCGGAGGCGGCGGTGGCGGGGCCGGCGTCTCGACCCCGACCGGCGGTGGTGCCGGTTCGGGCGGGATGAACAGCGGCGCCGGCTGCGGCGCGGCACCACCCAGCACGTCGTCGACGCGCGGCCTGATCGTCGGTGCGGTGCGGGCGCGCCGTTGCGTATCGAGCACCGTGAACAACAGGATCGCGACAAGGCCGATGCCGATCGCGAATATCCACCAGGGCATGCCCGAGGACGGCAGCGCGACGACCGGCCTGACGCTGGCCTCTCCGTCGGGGCCGATCCGCGGATCGCCGCCTGTGGTCTGGAGTGTCGCCATCAGCGCTTCGCCTTCTGCTTCACGCGCACGGCGGTCGCCAGATCCTTGTCGAGCCTGAACAGCAGCTTCGGCTTGACGCTGTCGATCACATACTGGCTGTCACGCATATAGCCGTCGACCAGCATCTCACGCCCCTTCTCGTCAATCGCGAAGACCGCCGGCAGCGGCTTGTCGGAGGGCCAGACGATATAGGTCTTCTCGCCATCGTCATCGATCTGCGAGGGGCGGATCGCGCGCGTACCGCCCAGCCTGTACCGGCCCGGCGCGACGGCCGGCGTCGCATCGGCAAGTGTCGCCACTGCGGTCGACGGATAGGTGAAGCGCACCGTATAGGCCATGTCGGGCAGCGGGCCGTAGAGCGGCAGCAGGTCGAACATATAGCTGCGCGCGTCGGTCACCACGGTAAGGTTGGTGGTGACGCCGGACTGCAGCGCCTTGATGAACAGGTGGTCGCCGCGCTTGTTCGGCGTGATCTGCCAAGCAGCGCTATCCCCGACCGCGACGTTCTCGATCCGCTCGTCGAGCGCGAACTCGATGGTGAGCTGATAGCCGGTCGCGACCTGAAGCTGCACGACCTGGTTGGTGTCGTAGAGCACCGACTGGATACGCGGATCGCCCGGGCCCGGTTTCGGACGCACCTGCGCCGTCGCCGCGACGGGCATGAGCAAAACAAGCAGGAACAGGACGAGCCTCAAAGCTCGACCTCCGGGCGGGAGGGACGGTTCGGTGCCCGCTGAGGTGGCGGGAAATTGGGTACCGTCGTTGCCGGCAGGCCATTCTGCACCGGCCGCTGGGTCGTCGTCGTGGTCGTTATGGTCGATGAATCGATCGCGGTGGAGGGCTGGGCCGGGGTAGCCGGTTCGGGCGGCGTCACATCCTCTGCATCCTTGCGATAGCCGGTCACCTGGAAGCCGAGAGGATTCACGAACCGGTCCTCACGCGTCATCGGCTCACCCGAGAAGCGATAGCGGATCACCGCGACCCAGGACTGCGCCGGCACGACATGCCCACCCGCATCCACGCGCTGCGTGTCGAAGCGGACCAGCGCCGAATTACCGCCTAGCGGCGAGATGCTCTTCACCCGCGTGCTGACCACGGTCGACCGCGGATAGCGGGCGAGCGGGCTGGCCGGGTTGGTCACCTGAACGCTCGTCACATAGTCGGTCTTGACCGGATCGGCCGACCACAGGGTCGCCTTGCGGTAATTGGACTGAAGCGCGGCGATGTCGAAACTTTCGCGCGCGATGACATATTGCACCAGAAAGGACTGAGTCAGCGCCTTGTCCGGCGCGATCTTGTTCGCATCGAGCGGCTTCAGCGCCTCGACGAACCCAGTGTGGCGGTCGACCAGCAGCGTATAGGGCTCGACCGTCTTCAGCGGCATCAGCACGATCAGCGCGATCGCTTCGCACACCGCCACCGTGCCCATCGCCGCCGCGACGATCCAGGCAGTGCGGCGCGATGCGCGCAGCAGGTCCTGCCGGTCGCTCGCCCAACTTTCCGCATCGCGATAATAAGCATCGAGCGATTCTCGTGAGGTCTTCTTCATGCGTTCCTGTCCCGCCGGGACGCGCCGGCCGATACGCGCCCGCGCGTGCGGCGCCGATAGCTTTGGCCGAGCGGCACCGGCGCCGCCACCGGAATATCACGCGTGATCGCCTGGGTCGTCCCCTGCTGGGCAAGCTGCGTCGGCGGCGGCGATGCCATGCCCGCCTCGCGTCGCTGGCTGGAGACGACCGCATCCGCAACGGAATGGGCGCGTGTCCGCGGATCGGCGACCTCGTGGCGTTCGGCGCCTGCCATGACAGGCTGCGGTGCCCGGTCGCGCAAGCCCTCGACCAGACGCGACGCGGCATGGCGGACCGCGTCTGGCATACGGAACCCCTGGGCCACACGCGCGGTGGCGATCAGTGCCGCCAGCAGGGTCAGCACGAACACCAGGGTCAATGCGAGCAATTCGGTCGGCACCGATGGCGTGGAAATATTCTGGCGGCGCAGTTCCAGGATCTGGATCAGCCAGGGCTCCATCAGCGCCAGTTCGACGCCCAGCACGATCGACGTGGATAGCGCACCCAGCGCCGCTCCCGCGATCCCGCGCACCCAACCCTCGAACAGGCCGCGCGTCGTGTCGAACAGCAGGAACAGGGCGAACAACGGCCCGAGCGCGAGCAGCAGTCCAGCAACCACCCGCACCGACGAGAAGGAGGCGATCGCCCCGGTCAGGTACAGGGTGCGCGCCTGGCTGAGCATCGTCGCATCGCGCGTCGGATCCCAGCGCGGCTTCTGCTGGAGCTGCTGCAGCCGCTGATATTGCTGCTGCTGTTGCTGCGGCGTCAGTGGCTGGGTCGGGCCGACGATCTCGTCGGCGTCAGGCGGCTTGCCGGTGCCGATCCGCTGAAGCTCGGCAAGCCCATTGTCGATCCCCTGCAACCGCGCGACCAGGCCACCATCCGCCCCCGGCAGACCGGCGGCCCCGCCGATGCTCGCGGCCAGTTCGGCCGGTCCATGCATCGCGACATTATAGGCAAGCGTGCGAAAGGCAGGCCAGCTGGTCGCCAGCGCCAGCACCACCCCGATCTTGACCAGGGCCAGCACGCCCTCGCGCGCGCCGGGCGTCTGGCCCAGGATCATGCGATAGCCGAACAGGGCGACGAAGATCGTCAACAGCCCGGTCAACAGCACCGCCACGGTCGATCCCGGTGCCGTCAGCGCCTGATAGCCATTCTCGCCGATCGCCTGCGCCTGGCAATCGACATAGTTCAGCACGCCGCTAAGAAACGCGCCGCCGGGCGAGATCGAGGGGCATGCCATCAGGCACGCTCCAGCAGGCGCGGGATCCAGCTCTGCGGATCGTCGCCGCTCTCGGCACGAATCTCGTCGAGCAGCCGCACCGTGCGCTCGCGGCCCGACAGGATCGTCAGGATATTGCGCTCGCCCGACAGGTTGAGCCGCGCGACCACGCTGTCGGTGCCATGCTTGATCAGGAAGCAATGCGCATCGTCCGGCAGGGTCCGGACGATCTCATATTCGTGCGGCGTCAGGCCGAAGCCGTCGACATAGTCCGCCGCCCGCGCCTTCGGGTTGGTCATGAAGATCTGCGTCGCGGCCTGTTCGATGATCGCGCTGGCGATCTTGCTCTCCAGCGCGTCCTGCGCGCTCTGGGTCGCGAAGCCGACGATGCCGTTCCGTTTCCGGATCGTCTTTTCCCAGTCTTTGATGCGGCGGACGAAGACGTCATCGTCCAGTGCCTTCCACCCTTCGTCGACGACGATGATCGCTGCGGTGCCGTCGAGCCGTTCCTCGACGCGGTGGAACAAGTACATCATGGCGGGCGTGCGCACCGCCGGATCGTCGAGGATCGCGGTCATGTCGAACCCGACCGCGTCGGCGGAAAGATCGGTCAGGTCTTCCTCATTGTCAAACAGCCAGGCCCGCTCGCCCTCGCCCCACCAGGGCCTGAGGCGGGCCCAGAGATCGGCGGCGTGCGGGCGATGCCCGCCACGGAACAGCTCGGCGAAATGGCGCAGCCGGCGATGCTCGCGCGGCTGGGCGAAGTTCGCGTCGACTGCGTCCTTGATCTTCGCCATGTCGTCGATATCGGCGCCGCCCGCGAGCTGGGCGACCCAGTCGATCAGGAACTGGCGATTGGCGGGATTATCCTCGATCTGAAGCGGATTGAGGCCCGACGCTTCCCCGGGACGGAGCAGGTCATAGCGCCCGCCGATGGCGCGGATGAACAACTCGGCGCCGCGATCCTTGTCGAAGAAGATCACGCGCGGGTGGAACTTCCGCGCCTGAGCGAGCAGGAAGTTGAGCACCACCGTCTTGCCCGAGCCCGACGGCCCGATCACGGTGAAATTGCCCAGATCGCCCTGGTGGAAGTTGAAATAATAGGGGCCGGCCGCCGTCGTCTCGAGCAACGTCACCGCGTCGCCCCAGTGATTGCCCTCAGCCCGGCCGAGCGGGAAATTATGGCTACTGGCGAAGCCGGCGAAGTTTCCGGTCGAGATCAGGCCCCGCCGCGCGATATATTTGAAGTTGCCCGGAAACTGCGCCCAGAAGGCTGGCTCCAGCGCGATCTCCTCCCGCACCGCGATGATGCCGAGATCGGCCAGTGACGCCTGCACCTCCGCCACACCGGCATCGACCGCAGCAGGCGTGTCGCCACGCACCGCGACGGTCATGTGATGCTCGCCGAACCCGGCACGACCCGCCGCGACCTCGTCCTTGGCGCTGGAAAGCTCACCGCGCAGGCTCACCGCTTCGTCCTCGGCAGAGCGCATGCGACGGAGCGCAAGGTTCATCTTGCCGAGCGCCGCCTGGCGATCGACGAAGCCGAAGGATTGCGACACGGTCAGCTCGAACGGTAGCCGTAGCAATTCATCGAGCATGCCGGGCGCCGTCTGCGCCGGGTAATCCTTGATGGAGACCATGCCGACAAATCCGCGCGCGGTGTTCCCCGCCGGGGCGAGTTCCACCGTCTCCTCACCGAAGCTCACCCGGCGATAGGGAATATAGTCGCCTACGTCCTGCAACGGCATCAGGACCGGCCGCATCTCGCCATTGTAGAGCGCAGACAGGAATTCGAGCGGCTCCGAGCATACGCCCTGCTTGGTCTCATACACCCCGAGTAGCCGCGGCGCGTAGCTGCCGAGTTGCGCCAGAAGCGCGTCGCGCGCGCCATCGAGCTGGCGCAGTTCGTTGGCCGATGTCGCCTCCGGCGCCGTGGTGGCCCGCCCGAACACGCCGCGCACCCGGTCCGCGATGCCGACGCGTCCCTGCAACGGTCGCCGGATCAGCGTCAGGAACAGGTCGTTGACGTAAAGCTGCTTGGTCGCCAGCCGCGCCCGCCAGGCAGCGTCGAGCTGCCCCGAGAACTCGTCGGGGAAGGTCGCCGGCAGTTCGACCTCGGCCTGGCGGCGGATGACATGGTGATAGAGGGCGAAGCGCGACGATCCGATCGCCTGCAGCATCGCGTCGCGCAGCACCTTGCGATAATTGATCTCGTCGGTGTCGGCCGTCTCGAACAGCAACCCGCGCAGATGGATGCACTGCATGAGCAGCCCGTCGCGCGTCTCGATCGTGTGATCGTCGACGTGGCGCGCATAAGGCAGATGAGACCCCGCCGATTTCTCGCGGGCGACCGCCCGCGGATCGGATGTCAGGGGCGGTAGGAGTTGCATCGCCAGATCTTATGGTTGCGCACGCGCGGACAGCGGCCAAGGCGGGTCAGCCACAGATCGAAGATGCGCGGTTCACGCACGCACAGCACCACGCCGACGAGATGCACGATCAGCGCGACGCCCAGCACCCAAAAGGCGTGGAAGATCAGGAACAGCTCGGTCGCGATGACCGCGTTGAACACGAAATAGCTGTAGGTGACGCCGGCGAACATCTGCGGCCGGGTGAGCGCGACGAACAGCGGGTCCCGCTCGAGCCCGTTCATGGATCAGTATCCGGCGCTGGCGGTTGACTGGATGCCGGCAACGATACTGGCCGCACCGAACAGGATGAAGCATCCCAGGATCACCGTTGCGCCGTAGCGCCAGTTGATCCGCCCCGTCAGCATGAGAAAGCCGACCGAGGCGACCGCGATCACCGCGACGACGGTCGCGACCGTGCCGAGCAGCGTTCCCTGAAGCCACCGAACCGCCGCGACGATCGCGCCTGAACCCTGTGGGTCGGCGAGCGAATCCTGTGCCAGTGCTGCGCTCGACTGGATAGTTGCCCAAGCAGCGGCAAGCCAGCCGCTGCTGCGTATTTTCTTGCCGCTCAACCCGTACATCCCCGCGTAACAGTCTGATTCGCCCGGCCTCGACTTTGCGCGCTCGGCCGACGCTTGCCAACAGCTTTCAGCGGCGGCTTTCCGGCGGCGGGACGATTGCCAATCGCCCTTTTTATCGTTGATGCTATGCTGCCATGACCCATTGCACGATCAGGCAGCATTACAATTCGTCCCAAGTCCTCTCCTGAATTCGCATTCGTCTGCGACTGTATCGCCCGGCCGCTTTCGGACGACCGCACCAGCCGGATCGTCGCGCTGGCCTCGGCGGGAATCGACTGGGGGTGTGTCGAACGGATTGCCGCGCGGCATCGTGTGGCCGGGCTCGTCCGCGAAGGCCTGATCCGTGCCGGCCTGGCGGTACCGCCCGGTGTGACCGACGGCGCGCAGCGGACCATGATATCGGCGCTTCGTAACGCGGGCGAGGCCCTGCGCCTTCAGGCATTGCTCGAAAAGGCCGGGGTCGAGCCGCTGTTCCTCAAGGGGTCGGCGCTTGCCGTGCGCGCTTATGGTTCGATCGCGGTTCGCGATTCAGTCGATATCGACATGGTCGTCGCGCCCGGGGATGTTGCCCGCGCATGGGATATGCTCGACGAGGCCGGGTATGTGATGACAGCGCCGGCCCGTCCGCTCCCGCCGGGTCCGCTCAGAACCTATCAGGCGATCTCCAAGGACAGCGCGCATCATCATCGCCAGCGCAGGGTGCGGCTCGAACTCCACTGGCGGCTTTCCGACGCCTCGGGCGATACGGGCATGCCACCGCCGCGCGACAGGCGCATGGTCGAGATCCCAGGAGCCGGCGCCCTCAGGACGCTCGCCGACCCGGCGCTGTTCACCTATCTCTGCGTGCACGGCTCCGGCCATGCCTGGGCCCGGCTGAAATGGCTGGCGGATATCGCCGCGCTGCTCGGCACCAGCGAGGATGGCGGCGCGGCGCTATGGGCGGCGGCGCAGGCTGACGGCGCGGCGCGGCCGGCAGCGTCGGCGATCATGCTCGCCAATGCGGTATTGGGAACGCCCCTGCCCCCGGGCTTTGTCCCGCCAAAATCGATCCGGTTGAGGCTGCTCAACAAGCTCGCCCTGCGGGTGATGGCGGCGGGCGGCGGTGCGCGCGAACTGGCCGATACGCCCTGGAACTCGGTGGTCGAACCAAGTGCGACCCTGCTCACCCTCTCACGCTGGCGCGATGCCTGGGCTCAGGTCAAGCGCGTGGCAATCCCGGCCGAGGACGTCGTTCTTCTGCGCCTGCCGCCGGGACTTGGCCTGCTCTATCCGGTGCTGCGCCTGCCGCTGTGGATCTGGAAACGATCCCCTTGGTCGCCGCGCCGGCGGCTTGCCTGACGCAGCCCATTCCTCCGTCGTTTCGCGCGAGGTCGAAAGACCGCTATCGAACCCGGGCGAGCCTCGGCGATAACAGGTGCACCACCCCGATCGCGATCAGGTAGACGCTCCCCGCAACCGCGAAGATCAGCGTGTAGCTGCCCGTCGTCTGCAGGATATAGCCGGTGAACCACGCCATCCCCATCCCGCCGACCGCGCCCACCGTGCCGCCGATGCCAACGACCGACCCAACGGCCCCGCGCGGAAACATGTCCGACGGTATGGTGTAGAGATTGGCGGAAAAGGCTTGGTGGGCTGCGGTGGCGAGCCCGACGATGCCGACCGCGAGCCAGAGATTGTCGACATATTGCGCGAAGAAGATCGGCATCACCAGAAAGGCGCAGCCCAGCATGGTAAGCTTGCGCGCGGCATTGGCGGAGAAACCGCGCTTCATCATCGTCGAGGACGACCATCCGCCGGCGATGCTGCCGATGTCGGAGATGAGATAGATCACGATCAACGGGGGCCCGAAGCTCTTCAGGTCGAGATGATAGGTCTTCGACAGGAAGTCCGGCGTCCAGAACAGGAACAGCCACCAGATCGGGTCGATCAGGAACTTGCCCAGCGCATAGGCCCAGGTCTCGCGGTAGCCGAGCAGGCTCAGCCACCCGATCTTTTCGGCCGGGTCGGCGGGGTCGCTCTCGATATAGGCGAGTTCGGCGGCCGAGACGCGCGGCTGCTCGCGCGGGCGGCGATAGACCACGATCCAGGCGACCAGCCAAACAAGGCTAGCCGCCCCGGTGATGATGAAGGCCATGCGCCAGCCGAGCCCCATCGACACGACGATGAACGGCACCACCGCCGGCGTCACGATCGCGCCGATATTGGCGCCGGCGTTGAAGATGCCGGTGGCGAGCGCCCGCTCCCTCGCCGGGAACCACTCCGACACGGCCTTGATGCCGGCGGGGAAGTTCCCCGATTCGCCGATGCCGAGCACGAAGCGCGCGGCAGAGAATTGCGCTGCGCTGCCGGCAAAGCCGCACAGGGTGTGGCCGAGCGTCCAGATGATGAAGGCGATCGAATAGCCGATACGCGCGCCGAGACGGTCGATGACCCAGCCGAAGCTGACATACCCGATCGCATAAGCGAGCTGGAACCAGATGATCACGGTAGCGAAGTCGGTCTCGCTCCAGCCGAGATCATCGGAGATCGGCCCCTTGAGCACGCCGATCATCTGCCGGTCGACATAGTTGATCGCGGTGGCGGCGAAGAGCAGCCCGCAGATCACCCAGCGATATCGGCCCACCCGGCTCGCCGCCGCGTCGGCAACCTCCGGCATCGTCGATTCAGCCATCATCTTCTCCCGAAGAGCCTCTTTACGAGGCCTTTATCGTGCATTCCACCATGAGGTCGGCGCCGAAACGTGCCTCGACGCGCTCGCCGATCCTGACGACATGTACCCCGGTTACCGCGCCGCTCGAAATCCATTGGCCGGGCTTCAGCACGATGCCGCGCGCCGCCATCAGTTCGAACAGGAAACGCGCCGCGCCGACCGGGCCATCGAGCATGTTCTCTGCCTTGCCGGTGCCGATCACCTCTCCGTCGATCGCGACCGCGAGCGGCCAGCTGTCGATGTCGGCATTCTCCCAGTCGGGAATGGCTACCCCGATGACGAGGCCGTTATTGTTACCAAAGTCCGAGATGGTCACCGCCGCGCCCAGATCGTTGATCGCCGCCAGCGGCGAACTGGCGATCTCGATCCCGACATGCACTGCGTCGATCAGCGCCGCCGCTTCTTCATGCGTGAAGCGGGTTTGGCCGGCAGGCGGCGTGGCGCCGATCCGCAACAGGAATTCGGCCTCGGCAGCGGCGAACCCGCCGACGAACACCGGCATCGCCGCCGGATCATCGGTCGCTTCGACGATCTGATGGGTAAAGATCGGGCCGGCGAGCCGGTCGACGCCGTCGATCGGCGGGTTGATCCGGCCGACCTTCCAGCCGCCGATCTCGCCCTGGTTCAACGCGATCGCCGCATCCTGTACCGCATAGGCGTCGGCGAGTGCGGCCGGCAGCGGACCGGGATAATCCGGCAAGGACCGTCCGGCGCGGCGCGCATCGACGAATGACTGAGCAATATGACCCACTTCATGGGCAAAATCGGTGGAATCCACCCTGACAACCCTCCCGCACGCGCTATCGGCGCTTCCCTGTTGGACCCTAAGGTAAACCGGTGTCAATGACAAGGACGTGTGCGTGCCGTTTGCCGCATGCGGCTCATTTGGCGATTTGCCGGGATAGGCGCTATGCCAAGCAATGATGCGTAAAACGGGTCTTCCCACGATCAACGACGTCGCGCGTATCGCGGGCGTTTCCAAGAAAACGGTGAGCCGCGTCATTAACCGGTCGCCCCTGCTCAGTGACGACACACGCAAGCATGTCGAGGGCGTGATCGGCAATCTCGGCTATGTCCCCAACCCCCAGGCGCGCGCGCTGGCGCTACGGCGCAACTTTTTAATCGGGCTGATCCACGACAACCCGAACGCGCAGATGGTGATGAACGTCCAGCAGGGCATTCTCGAATCGCTGCACGGCACCGAGTTCGAACTGGTCGTGCGTCCGATCGATCGCGGATCTGCGACGATGCTCGACGATGTGCGCAACTTCCTCGAGCGGCAGCGGCTGTTCGGCGTAGTGTTGCTGCCCCCCGTCAGCGAGAACAACCAGCTCGCGCAGCTCTGCGACGATATCGGGTGCCGCTATGTCCGCATGGGCTCGGCCGAGCTGGACGACGCGGCGCACATGGTCGCGTCGAACGACTGCGAGGCGGTGACCGCCGCCGTCGATTACCTGATCGACCAGGGGCACAGGCGCATCGGCCTCGTACTTGGGCCGCATGGCTTCCGCTCGGCGCGAGAGCGGCGTCAGGGCTTCGAGCAGGCGTTGAGCAACGCGAAGATCACCCTGCCCCGTTCGATGATCGCCGAAGGCACCTACACCTTCGAATCCGGTGTGCACGCGGCAGACCGCCTGCTCGACCTGATGCCGCGCCCGACGGCGATCTTCGCCTGTAATGACGAGATGGCGGCCGGCGTGCTGCATGCCGCACGCCAGCGCGGCATCGACGTGCCGCGCGACCTGTCGATCGTCGGGTTCGACGATACGCCGATCGCCGCGCATATCTGGCCGCCGCTGACCACGGTGCGCTGGCCGATCATCTCCATGGCACGCTCCGCCGCGCTGAAACTGACAGCCGATGGCGACGAAATGGTCGAAGAACCGTCGATGTTCAGATCGACGCTGATCCGACGTGGCTCGGTCGCGCCGCCACGCGATTGATCACCCGTCGATGACAAGACTTGATATTGCGCGAAGCGCTGACACCGGTTACCAAACACCCATGCGCGAGAACGGCGCAGCAGGAGGGACTCTGATGTTCGATCGTACCTATTACGCCACGCACCCCGACATGATGGAGTGTGTCTCGAACGACGAGCTGCGCGATCGCTACCTGATCCAGGGGCTGTTCCGCGCCGGAGAGTGCGTGCTGAACTACACCCATGCCGACCGGTTCGTAATCGGCGGGGTCGAGGTGGCCGAAGCACCGGTCAGGCTGCCTGACCAGACCGAGCCTGCCTCGGCGCTGGGCCACCCTTTCCTCGAACGCCGCGAACTGGCGATCGTCAATGTCGGCAAGACCGAGGGCACGGTCCTGGTCGATGGCGAAACCTTCACGCTCGGCAACAAGGACTGCCTCTATGTGACGATGGGCGCGAAGGACGTGACCTTCTCCGGGGCAGGTGCGCGTTTCTACCTCGCCTCCTGCCCGGCCCATAAGGGCTTCGCCACCCGCAAGCTCTCGATCGCCGATGCCAATGCGCTCGAGCGCGGCAGCCTGGAGGAATCGAACGAGCGCACCATCTTCCAGCTCGTCATCCCCGGCGTGTGCGATTCGGCGCAGCTCGTCATGGGCCTCACCGTGCTCAAGCCAGGCAGCGTGTGGAACACGATGCCGCCGCACATCCATGAGCGCCGCAGCGAGATTTATTTCTACTTCGAGCTGGACGGCCCCAACGACCGCGTCATGCACTTCATGGGCGAAGGTGAAGCAATGCGCCACATCGTCGTCGGCAACGAGGAATCGGTAATCAGCCCGCCCTGGTCGATCCATATGGGCTCCGGCACCAAGGCCTATGCCTTCATCTGGGCGATGGCCGGCGAGAACCAGGATTATACCGACATGAACGTCCTGGATATCTGCCAGCTGGCCTAAGACTCCCTGCTCTTCTTTCTCCCCTCCCGCTGGCGGGAGGGGTCGGGGGAGGGCCTGTCCAAGCAGCGCCTGCCTCCGTTGACAGGCCCTCCCCTAGCCCCTCCCGCAAGCGGGAGGGGGATCAGGAGAATCACAAGATGACCAACCCCTTCGACCTGACCGGCAAGGTCGCCATCGTCACCGGCGCCAATACCGGTATCGGCCAGGCGATCGCCCTCGCTCTCTCCGCCGCCGGTGCCGATATCGCTGCGGTCGGCCGCACCCCCGCCGAGGATACCGTGACCAAGGTCCGCGCCCTTGGCCGCCGTGCCGAGATCGTCTCCGCCGACCTGTCCACCATCGAGCCGGTCCAGCGGGTGATCGCCGAGACGCTGGAGAAGCTCGGCGGCCTCGATATCCTGGTCAACAATGCCGGCATCATCCGCCGTGCCGATTCGATAGATTTCACCGAGGCGGACTGGGACGCGGTGATCGACACCAATCTGAAATCCGTCTTCTTCCTGTGCCAGGCGGCCGGCCGCCACATGATCGCGCAGGGCGGCGGCAAGATCATCAACATCGCGTCGATGCTCACCTTCCAGGGCGGCATCCGCGTGCCGAGCTACACCGCGTCCAAATCCGGCATTGGCGGACTGACCAAGCTGCTCGCCAATGAATGGGCAAGCAAGGGCGTGAACGTCAACGCGATCGCGCCCGGCTATATCGCCACCAACAACACCGCCGCTCTCCAGGCCGACGAGGCACGCAACCGCTCGATTCTTGAACGGATTCCCGCTGGCCGCTGGGGCGACGCCAGTGACCTTGGCGGCGCCGCCGTGTTCCTCGCCTCCTCCGCCGCACACTATGTCCAGGGCCATATCCTCGCCGTCGACGGCGGCTGGCTGGCACGATGACTCTGCTGATTTCCCCCTCGGTCGAGCTTGTCGAAGCCCGGTCCTTTCCTCCACAGGAAGCGCCGGCCTTCGAACGGGCGAAGGCGGAAGGATAAGCGGAACTGTCATGGCCAAATTTGTCGCCTTCGGTGAAATCATGCTGCGCCTCTCGCCCCCGGGACGCGAATTGCTTCTTCAGACACCCAGGTTCGACGTGTGGATCGCCGGCGCCGAAGCCAATGTGGCGAGCGGGCTGGCCCGTCTCGGCCACGATGTCGGCATGGTCAGCGCCGTTCCCGACAATGATCTCGGCCGCGCCGCCATTTCCGGCATGCGGGCCAACGGCGTCGATTGCTCGGGCATCCGCTTCGGCGGCCATCGCATGGGACTGTATTTCGTCACGAGCGGCGCCGGTATGCGCGCAACCGACGTGGTCTATGACCGTGCTGGCTCGAGCTTCGCCGAGGCACCGGCCAGCGCCTGGGACTGGGACACGCTGCTCGCCGGCGCCGACCGTCTTCATCTCTCCGGCATCACCCCTGCCCTTGGCCCGGTTCCCGCTGAAGCCGCCATCGCCGCTGCCGAAGCCGCCAGCGCGCGCGGCGTGCCGATCTCGTTCGACGGCAATTACCGTGCGCGCCTCTGGGAAAGCTGGGACAGCGATCCGCGCGCCGTGCTGACCCAATTGGTGCAGCATGCCGACATCATGTTCGGCAACCACCGCGATATCGCCTTGCTGCTCGGCAAGGATTTCGGCGGCGATGGCGAGGACCGCCGGCTTGCCTCGTCCGAGGCAGCCTTTGCCGCCTTCCCCAAGCTCAAGCTGATCGCGTCCACCGCACGCCATGTCGAGGATGCCGACCGGCACCGTCTCTCCGCCCGGATCGACGGCCGCGGCGAACATGCCCAGACCGACGAGGTATTGCTGGCCGGCATCGTGGACCGGATCGGCGCCGGCGATGCCTTTGCGGTCGGCGTGCTCCACGCGCTGCGCCGCGGCGACGATATTGCGGAGGCGGCCCGTACCGGCCTTGCCCTCACTGCGCTGAAGCATTCGCTCCCGGGCGATGCCAGCCTGTTCCGCCAGGCTGATATCGACGCCTATCTTGCGGGTGGACTGGATGTCAGACGCTGATGGATTCTCCCGGCGCGGCGTGATCGGCGCCGGCGCGGCCCTGATCCTCGCCGGATCGGCACGCGCTGCGCCCCCGGCTTCGGTCAGGGCACCTTCGGGTTACTTCACCGGGCGTTTGGAAGGCGGCGTGCTCGGCTTTCGCGGTATCCGTTACGGCCGCGCCGGGCGCTTCCGGGCACCAAGGCCCGAATCCAACCCGGGCAAGACCATTGCCGCCTTGGAATTCGGCCCGGTAGCGCCGCAAAAGGACGATCGGTACGGCGCGCAGAGCGAGGACTGCCTGTTCCTGAACATCTGGACCGCCGAGGCGAACCCGGCGGCGAAGAAGCCGGTGATGCTCTACATCCATGGCGGCGCCTATTCGAACGGGAGCAGCACCGATCCGCTGAACGACGGGCAGCTGCTTGCCGCTCGCGGCGACGTCGTGGTGGTTACCGTCAACCACCGGCTCAACGCCTTCGGCTATCTCTATCTCTCGCGGCTTGACCCGCGATTCCCCGACAGCGGCAATGCCGGCCAGCTCGACCTGATCCTCGCGCTGCAATGGGTGCGCGACAATATCGCCGCGTTCGGCGGCGATCCGTCACGCGTCATGGTGTTCGGGCAATCGGGCGGCGGTGCGAAGATCGCGACCATGATGGGCATGTCCGCCGCCAAGGGCCTGTTCCACCGTGCCGCGACGATGAGCGGCCAGCAGGTGACGGCTTCCGGCCCGCTCAACGCCACGCGCCGGGCCCAGGCCTATCTCGCCAGGCTCGGCGCGGCCGATCTATCGGCGCTGCTGACCATGCCGATAGAGAAGCTCGTCGCGGGGCTCGACGCGACGGACCCGATCCTTGGCGGCGGCGTCTATTTCGGGCCGGTGCTCGACATGAAATGGCTGGTCCGCCACCCCTTCTGGCCGGGTGCCAATCCGCAGTCCAACGCAATCCCGATGATCCTCGGCAATACGCATGACGAGACGCGCGCTTTCGTGCCGCCGGAATCGCCCCGCATGCAGGACCTGAACTGGGACAATCTCGCCGAGCGCATGACGCCCGAGCTGCGCGTCGACGCGCTACCAGAATGGGTGGTCGCGGAATATCGCGCTAAATTCCCGGAATGGTCGCCCACGGACGTGTTCTATCAAGCGACCACCGCCGGCCGTAGCTGGCGCGGCCAGGTGATCGAGGCAGAGGCCCGAGCGCAGGCGAAGACCAATGCCTGGGTCTATCAGCTCGACTTCGCCTCGCGCACGGAGCCGCGGCGCGGCGCCTTTCATTCGCTCGATATCGCTCTGGTCTTCGGCACGCTGAGCGCGAAGGGCTCTCAGACCGGGACCGCGGCCGATGCCCGCGCCGCCTCGACCGCGATGCAGGACAGTTTCGTTGCCTTTACCACGACCGGCAATCCGAACCACGCCGGCCTGCCGAAATGGCCGGTCTATGACCTGATCCGTCGCCCGACGATGATCTTCGATACGCGCAGCCATATTGAGAATGATCCGCGCCAATGGCAGCGCGAGCTGTTCGCCCGCATCCCTTACATCCAGCCCGGAACCTAAGCGCCTCCAGAAGCCCGCCATAGGGGCGGGGCGTCGCTCGTGGAGACTGATACAGATCATTGTCCATGACCATTGACACCGGTTACCAAAGACGACAAGTTATAGTCGAAGATCAACCGAGATTGGTCACCGAAGGAGAGGGCGAATCGCTGGCCGCGTCATGGCCTCCCCTCTCCCGACGTGCCGACGGACCGGATGAGCAGTTGACCGCTCTATCCGGCTACCGGTGTCAGTAACGTCGCAAAGCGACGCAGGTGGGGAGTGGTTAAATGGGGAATTCAGTTCGGGCTTCGCGGGGCACGATTTCGCGCAACATTGCAGGCGCGTCGCTCGGTGCACTGGCGATCGGCCTGTTGATGCCGGCCGCCGCGGTCGCAGCGGAACTCAAGGCGACCGAACCGGCGGCGGCCGTTCCAGCCTCCGCCCAGCCAGTCGTGACGCAGGAGACCCCGGCGCAGGACGTGCCAGCAACCAACGAGCAGGACATCGTCGTTACCGGCTTCCGCCGCTCTCTCGAGCAGGCCCTGAGCTTGAAGCGCGACTCGGTTTCCTCCGTCGACGCGATCGTCGCTGAGGATATCGCGAAGTTCCCCGACCAGAATCTCGCCGAATCGCTGCAGCGCATCCCGGGCATCACGATCCAGCGTGACGGCGGCGAAGGCCGCGCGATCACCGTTCGCGGCCTTGGCGCGCAATTCACCCGAGTCCGCGTCAACGGCATGGAGACGGTCGCGACCTCGAGCGACGGCGCGAGCGCCAACCGCGACCGCGCGTTCGATTTCAACGTGTTCGCCTCCGAACTGTTCAGTTCGCTGGTCGTCCACAAGACTGCCGAGGCGTCGCTCGACGAAGGCTCGCTCGGCGCGGTGGTCGATCTGAACACGGGCAACCCGCTCGCTGGCAAGGCCGGCTTTACAGGCGCCCTCTCCGCCCAGGCATCCTATAACGATCTAAGCAACAATGTCGGCCCGCGCTTTGCCGGGTTGCTGTCGTGGCGCAACGATGCCGGCACGTTCGGCGCATCGGTTTCCGCCGCCTATTCGAAGATCAACACCCTGGAGTTGGGCAACAATTCGGTTCGCTGGACACAGGCACGCTTCGACTCGGTCGACGGAACGCCCTGCTTCTTCAACACGGGTGCCGGCGGCAATGCGACGACAGCACGCCCCAATGCGGGCGGCACCTATTTCCAGAGCGCTGCTTGCGACAAGGCCGCGCTGAGCTTCCATCCGCGTATCCCGCGCTACGGCGTGGTCGATCACCGGCGCGAACGGCTCGGCATCACCGCCAGCGTACAGTTCGCGCCGACGGACTCGACCAAGATCTCGATCGACGGCCTCTATTCCCGTTTCAAGGAAGATCGCGAAGAGAAGTGGGCCGAAGTCCTGCTGCGGAGCAACGAGCGCTCGATCAACGTTCTCAACCCTGTGTATGACAGCAACAACAACATGATCGCGGCCACCCTGGACGACGCGTGGGTCCGCACCGAGCATTATCTGCGCAAGTCACAGACCGAATTCTATCAGCTCGGCGGCAGCTGGGATCAGGATGTGACCGACACGTTCCGCTTCACCCTGCTCGGCGGCTTCTCGAAGTCCAACGCTGATATTCCGGTGGAAACGACCTTCGTCTATGACGATCGCGACGCGGCCGGTTACAAATATGATTATCGTAACGCGGCCAGTCCGCTGCTCACCTTTGGCACGAGCGTGACCGATCCGGCGAATTTCCAGCTCGCGGAAATCCGCGATCGTCCATCGAATACGACCAACAAGTTCCGCACGGCGCAACTCCGTACCGAATGGGACGTGGTCGACGGCTTCAAGCTCAAGGCTGGCGCGGTGTATCGTCGGTTCAGCTTCAACACCGCAGGCTTCCTGCGCGACACGGCAGTATGCGGCAATGGCGGCGCCGATCTTGTGCTGGGTACCCTCTCCTGCTCACCCAGCACCTTGTTCGGACCAACGGCGGTCTACGGCTTCCAGGCGACCTCGGCCCTGTCCGACACTGTCCATCTGGGCGACGCCGGCCAGCCGTCCGGCACGACGACGAGCTGGCTCGTCCCGAACATCGATGCCGCAGCTGCGCTCACCAAGCTATATAATCGGACCCCGCTGGTCGATGCAGGCAATACCCGCAGCGTCACGGAAACCGTCAAGGGCGGCTATTTCCAGGTCGATGTGAAGGGCGATATTTTCGGCCTTCGCTACGCAGCCAACGCAGGTGTCCGCTATGCCCACACGGACCAGTCTTCGTTCGGGTTGAACAGCGGAACCGGCGTAACGGTCACACGGGACTATGACGACTGGCTGCCGTCACTGAACGTCGCCCTGTTCCCGACGGAAAGCGTCGTGTTGCGAGGTGCGATCTCGCGGGTCATCACGCGTCCTACATTGGGTAATCTGACGCCAGGCGGCTCGGTCGACGGGTTCAACTATCGAATCACCTTCGGCAATCCGCAGCTCGATCCGTTCCGCGCCACCGCGTATGATCTCGCGCTCGAATGGTATTTCGCGCCCCAGTCGGTCGCATCGGTCGCGGTGTTCAAAAAGAATGTGGACAGCTTTCCGGTCGCGCAGACCTTTAGTGGCACCTTCGCCTCGACCGGCCTCCCCAAATCGGTGCTGCCCACCAGTTCACCGGCCTATATCAACTTCGATCCGAACCAGATTTACACCATTACAGGCAATGTGAACGGGACGGGTGCGAGCCTGAAGGGCATCGAACTGTCCATCCAGGCACCGTTCAAATTCCTGCCCGGTTTCCTCTCGAACTTCGGCGGCATTGCCAACGCCACCTTCATCGAATCGACCGCATCCTACACGCTGGCCGGCCCGGTGGCGGTGGTGAAAACCGCGACCGGCGCGTTCGGGCCAAACGTCGCCACGACACGCACGTCGACTCTGTACGGACTGTCGAAGACGGCGATAAACGGTACGCTCTATTATGAGGACAAAAAGTTCAGCGCGCGCGGCTCGGTCAGCTACCGCGGTCCCTATGTCGACCAGGGCAGCGCCAACGGTAACCTGTTCGAAGGTTATGGCTCGACGATCAACATCGATGCCTCGGTGCGTTATCGCTTCACTGAATGGCTGGAAATGTCAGTCGAGGGTGTGAATCTGACCGACGAATATCGTTACCGTTACAACGATTCCGACGCGAACCGGAGTTATGAGAACAACCATTTCGGCCGCACCATCCTGGTTGGTGCGCGCGTGAAGATGTAAGTCCGTCTCCCCTTGGACTATCCTGACGGACGCTGCCTGATAGGGCGGCGTCCGTTTCTTTTTCCCGGAGGTTTCATGTTCGATCGTCGCGACCTGATCCTTGGAACCCTGGCAGCGAGCCTTGCGGCAAGCGCGCGGTCGCAAACGCCCCCTCCGGCCAAGGCCGGCGACACGCCAGTGCCCGGCCTGCCGGATCCGGTGGAGACGATCGACCTGTGGCCGAAGGGCGCGCCGGGCATGCCTGCCGTGCCGCCGGTCGAGACGGTCGATCAACGCAGCACTGATCCCGACCTCCCCGACCGTGCCGTGCGCGGGATCACCCGTCCGCGCCTGGTCGTGTTCCGACCGCGCATTTCCAATGGCGCCGCTGTGCTCGCGATGCCGGGTGGTGCCTATACCCGCATCGTGATCGACAAGGAGGGGTATGAGATCGCCCGCTGGCTCAGCGCGCGCGGTTACACGGTATTCGTGCTATTCTATCGCCTGCCGGGCGACGGATGGAAGGCCGGGCCCGATGTGGCGCTATCGGACGCGCAGCGCGCGATGCGGCTGATCCGCTCCCGCGCGCGGGATTTCGCGATCGACCCCGACCGCATCGCCGCGATGGGCTTTTCCGCCGGCGGTCATCTCTGTTGCGATCTCGCCACACGCTTCGCCGCGAAGACCTATGATCCGGTCGATGCTGCAGACGGCCTCAGCGCCCGCCCTTTCGTCGCCGCCCCGATCTACGCGGTGCAGTCGATGAGCCTGCCGGTCGCCCATGCCGGCTCACGCGAGCAGTTGCTCGGCAAGGACGCCAGCCCAGAGCTGGAACGCGCGCACACCCCGGCGGACAATGTCACCAAACAGACCCCGCCCTGCTTCCTTCTCCATGCCGAGGACGACCCGACCGTGCCGGTCGAGAACAGCCTGTTGTTCCGCGCGGCGCTTAAGGCGCAGGGGATCACGGTCGAAACTCACCTGTTCACCAATGGCGGCCACGGCTTCGGGCTGCGCAAGACGATCGGCAAGCCGGTCGAAGCATGGCCCGAACTGTTCATCGAATGGGCAAAAACCCAGGGCTTCGCCTGAGATCGCTACAGCGCGCGGTACCTGAAATTGGAGAAGCGCGCCTGGCCGGCTCCGGCCGAATACAGCCCGGGCCGCAGCATCAGGAAGCCGCCACGGACATTGTGGTGATAGCCCGACACCTCCATCCCGCGATCGAAGCGCGCCCAGGTCTTGCCGCCGTCCCCGCTGGTGTGGATCGCGACGATGTGGCGCTTGTTGGCGATCCGCATCCGCATCTTGCGCCCGTGCGGATTGGCCGGCCTGCCGCGCTCGATGCCATATTGATGCGTGACGAAGCGCTTCTCATCGAAACCGAGCCCGCAATAGAGCTTCTCGTCATAGAACAGCACGAGTCCCGCGGTGCCGCCGGGCGCGATCTCGATATCGCACTCGAACTGATAGCCGAGGTCGCCCGCGATCAGCAGCAGCGGCGATGAATCGACCGGCGCCGTGCCGCTGGCGGTGAGGATCAGCGCCCCGTTCTCGACCCGCGCGCGGGTGCTTTCCTCGGGCCGCGGCTTGAAGAAATTCCACTTGCCGCCAAGCGCGAGCGTCTTGAAGTCGTCGGACAGAGGCTGGCCGTGCGGCAACGCCTGGCCGCCCTTGGGCTTCGCGATCGGCGACGAGAGATCGCCGCCCTTCATCCGGAACCAGCCGTCGGCTGTCCATTCGATCGGGTCGAGCAGCGCCTGGCGACCAAGCGTCCAGAAGCCGTTCTCATAACCGTGGTAGATCGACCACCAGGTCTTGTCGGGCGCCTCCACCAGCGAAGCATGACCGCGGCACCACCATTTTTCGGCGTTATCGACGGTGCGGACCAGCGGGTTTTGCGGGCAATTCTCCCAAGGGCCGTGGATCGACCGGGATCGCGCCGCGATCACCATATGCCCGGTCGGCGGGCCTGCGGTGCCGCCCACCGCGGTGATCATGTAGAACCAGCCGACGTGACGGACCAGCTTCGGGCCTTCGGGCGAGAAGCCCTCCACGTCCCAATCGTCGGGATAGCGCCACGGGTCATAGACATGCTCGACCTCCCCGACCGTCGCCAGGCCGTCGGCGCTCAGCCGGATGCGGTCACCGCCCGACAGGAACAGCCAGCGCGATCCGTCCTCGCCCACGGCATGGCAGGGATCGATATGCCGATGCAGCCCAAGATCGACCGGGTCGCTCCAGGGCCCGTCGATATGATCGGCCCAGATCACCCAGATCGAGTTCGGGGTCGCCTTGACCGGAATGTAGAGGAAATAGCGTCCGTCATGCTTTTCCAGCGAAACTGCCCAGACCGACCCGATATTGCGGGTCAGTGCGGCGGTGCGCGGCTGCCAGTTCACCAGGTCGCGCGAATGCCAGATCGTCAGCCCCGGATAGGAATCGAAGCTGGAAAAGGTCATGTAATAGTCGCTGCCATCCTGCAGGATCGCCGGATCCGGATGGTCGCCCGCCACCAGCGGATTGAGGAAGCGGCCGTCACCAAGATCGGCGACGCGCTGATGGTCGTAACCGCGCCGCCAGTCGGGTACGGCCGATTTCGGCGGCGCCGCAGCCTCCGCGTCGCCGCTGCCGACCAGCGCCGCCGCGGTGCCGACAAGCGCGGTGCCGAACACGTCGCGCCGATTGATCATGCCACTGGTATCGTCCGCCATCATCAGACTCCTGTATCGGGAATATGCACCTGCCGCGCCGCTAGGTCCCTGCGACCGGCCCTGCTATGTCGGTGAGCATCGGGGGCACTGCGAGGTCGGCATAGAGTGGAACTGGCGTGGCTCGAGGATTTCGTGGCGCTTACCGATAGCGGCAGCTTCTCGCGCGCCGCCGAAGCCCGCCGCATCGCCCAGCCAGCCTTTGGCCGCCGCATTCGCGCACTCGAGGAGTGGGTCGGCACTGCCTTATTCACCCGGTCGCCCGGCGGGGTCACGCTGACGGGCGCCGGTCTCGAGTTCGAGCGCGGCGTCGCAGGCCTGATCGAGACGATCGACCGGCTGCGCCGGGATTCGCGGCAGGCGGGCGAGGCCCGCGACGGAGACACCATCACGCTCCATTTCGCTGCGACTCATGCGCTTGCCTTTACGTTCTTTCCTGGCTGGATACGCCAGATCGAGCAACGCGCACCGATTGGCCCCATGCGCCTGTTTTCCGACACGCTGGCCGCCTGCGAGGAGCTGATGATGCAGGGCCAGGCGCACTTCCTGCTGTGTCACCGCCACGCATTGGCCGCGAGCCGCTTCGAGCCGAGCCGCTTCACCTCGATCGCAGTCGGCATGGATTCGCTGGTTCCGCTCGTGGCGCCGGATGCGGTTGGTGCGCCGCGCTGGTCGCTCGATGAGACTGAAGGTAGCCTGCCCCTGCTTGCCTATACCGAGGAGTCCGGGCTCGGCCGGATTTTCGCGGCACATCACATCGCCGATCGCGCCCCGGCGCTGAAGAATGCCTTCTCCGCGCAGCTTGCAGCGACCCTGCTCGCCAAGGCACGCGAAGGGCACGGCATCGCGTGGCTTCCGGTCGGGGTCGCCGCGAAGGACATGGCGAGCGACGCCTTGGTCCGCGCTGGAGGACCCGACTGGGACGTACCGATCGAGATCGGCCTGTTCCGTCCGGTCACACCGCAAGGCGCCGCCGCTGAGCGCTTTTGGGCCAGCCTGACCATCAACTGACGACCACGACCAAGGTAAAGCGACGCTCAACCCTATAGGGGCCCCTGGACTCGGATCGGATCCAACAAGAGCCAGGATTTCTGGCTGTTCCTGGTCGATAATTTTTTTCTGGCTGTTATGTTGGATGTCGATCCGGGATTTACCACGTGCTTTCAAGTCCTTGCCGCCACTCTGGCTGTTCCGGAATAACAGCCAGCAAACAGCCGACTAATCGGCAGCATCAGCCTGTCCGGATATCCCTTGTTCAAGTCGAGAAAGAGCGAGCCGACGTCTCCGGGAAGGCGCCGTTCAATGCCACGCTGCCACGATTCGCGGTGACGTTGAATCAAGCCGGTGCCCCGCGGTTGAATGTGACCCGCCCTATTTCGCAGGCAACGCAACGACATTGTTGAGCAGCGTCGTTTCGGGCGCGCCTTTCGCCAGCGCAACTCGAACCCGTACCACGCCAGCCGGCAGGCTCAGTTTCACTTTCGCAATCCTGGGCTGAAGATCGAGCGGTGCGGCCAATCGCGGCACCGCAGCCGTAGCGAGCACCTTGCCTGCCGCATCCTCGAGCGACACCGTCCCGCCCGCCGCGTCGATCGCGCCGAGGCTATGCACAGTCACCGTCACCAACCTTTTCGCCACCGCGATGTCGTCGACACCGATGCCGAGATCAGCTCTCTGCTCAGTCGGGAGGCCCGGTGTCACCAACGCGAACTCGAATTGGTTTTCGCCCGGCGCAAACACCAGCGGGATCGACGCACTACGCTCTAGCGCGACCTCGCTCGTACCGGCAGGTCCGGTCATCTTCCAGCGCCCGGCTGTCACGTTCCAGGCCGTCATGTCGGCGCTCTGCGGCCGTCCGCTGGTGTTCCAGGCGGTCACCTTGAACCTGCCCGTCGTCGCGCCCGGCACCAGGATCGCGACCTGTTCCGCCGCACCCGCCTCGGCAAAACGCCAGCTCACGCTGTTGCCCGGCCAGCTCTGATTGCGGCGCAGGGCCACCCCGCCAAGCCGCTCGCGCTGCAGGATCTCGTTGGGTTGATCGACCCGGTCGGACCACCAATGGCCCTCGGTGTACATGTACTGATGTTGCGCCTTGTCGGCGATCGCATCGGCATGCAGCGCATCGAGCCACTTGGTGTCGCCGCTCGCGTTCCACGCTGCGTAGCGCTCGAACGCCCCACCGCCGGACGCTTTGCCAGTCAGGGTCTTGCCCCAGTCCTTCTCGCGTCCGAGCGCATCGACCGCATTCTCGTTGATGTCGGCAAGCGACCCGGGACCGCTCTTCCCCGTGCGCGCCAATATGGGGCGAAGATAGGTCTCGTCTCCGGTGAACCGCCACGCCGCCCAAGCCGATTGCAACGGTGTTGCGACCCCGCCGCCATCGCCGACGCGCTCCGCATCGGTGCGCCAGTTGATTTCGTTCGGATAGACCCAGTTGCCGTCCTTGTCCTGCTTGCCATGCGCCATCCAGCCATCGACCACGCCGGTTACCAGTCCGCGCGCGGCAGGATTGCCGTTGTAGAGCCCCATCAGGATCGGGCCATGCATCACGGTGAAGCTGTAGGGCTTCTGCCATTCCCATGGCCCCTCGCGGTACATCTTCTGCCCGCCATACCAGTTGCTGGCGAAGTGGAGGTGCCCGGCCGGGTTCTTCAGGAGTACGCCGCTTAGCGCCCTGGTCGTCGCCATCAGCCGCTCGACCGCCCTGGGCTCACCCCAGTTGAGATAGAGCCGCTCGGCGTCGCTGTTCATGCCTTCCTCATAGGCATGGAGCTCGTCAGTCGTGATCGTACCCAGACCGTTGGTCATCATACCATTGGCATAGACGGCGTCCGACAGCGCCCGGACCGATGCGTTGATCTTGTCCGGCTCCACGCCCATCAGCGCGAGACCAGGCCATTGCTGCACCAGATCGGTGTCGTCCGAGATGCCCCCACCGAAATCGCCATACTGTACCTGACGGTTGTCGATCCACCAGGTCACGAACTGACGGACCAGCTTCAGGTCCTCGAGCTGCCGGAACGCCCACAGCGGCACGCCGGCAGGCGCCTGAGGTTGAGTGAAGGCGGGAAGGTTCTGATCGCCGTAGCTGATATCGGCCCAGTAACGCCGCCCCTCGACATTGTTCGGGTCGACCCGCAACAGGTCCGAGACGTCGGTATAGAGGCGACGATAGAGGCCGGCGCGCTTGGACGAGGTGTGCTCCTCGACCAGGAAGCCCCAATTGTCCTTCACCTGGTTGAAGCGGTCGGCGATATGCTCGGGCAGCGCCGCCGCGCGATCCTTGAACACCAGCCGCACCTTCATGCCATCCAGCGACTGCGCGCCGAAATCGGCGGCAGCAGAGGCGATGGTCAGGAACAGGCTGTCGTCGGTCAGGATACGGTCGCGCAGGTCGAGCCACAATGTCCGTTTCTGCCCCGGCCGTACCGAGACCGACACATCGATCATGTCGCGGCCAGGCCAGATCGGGTCCTTCACCCGGATGTTGAGCGGAATCAGGCCGTCGGCACCGGCTGTCGCCTTCAGCGCCGGGATGTCGAGCGCGATGCCATCGAGCCCGTCATGGGCATTCTCCCAGCCATAATTCCACGACCGCGCCGAAGGCTTGCCGGCAAAGGCCTCGCCAAAGCCCGACGGGATCAGGACATGGACGATCGGCGCCGCGCCCTCGACACGCTGGGCCGCGGCCGTCGCGGCGGCATTGCCGGCGCCCGCGGCGGCACGTCCTGCCGATGCCCCGGCAGGCAGCGCGACCACGGTGGTGCGCTCGTCAGGCGCATAGCGGCCGGCGATATAGGCGTTGAGCGACGACAGGGCGGCAAAGGCCGGCGCGGCATTGGCCTGCACCGAATAGCTCAGCTTGAAGCTGCCCTCGGGCTCGGGCGTGTCGCCGATATCATAGGCCCAGATTTCCTGGATCGGCGTTTCCTGCGCCGTGTTGGCGAAACGCAGCGTGCCCCCGGTCTTGCGCCCGAAACTGTCGAAGCTCCGCGCCTCGCCCTGCGGTCGCCGGCTCAGCGTCGTGTATGACGTGCCGTCGCCCGACCAAGTCAGCGCGCCATAGGCGGCGCCGCGGATCTCGACCCGGTTGAACGGCACGCCGACGGGTATGGTCAGGTCATAAGCCTTGCCGCCGTCGACATAGGTGTTCCAGTCGGGCAGGATGAAATAGTCGGTCCGCCCCGACAACCGCGACCGGTTGTAGACGCCCGGCCAGGTCGTTTCCGGGATGCCGTCGATCCCCTTCCAGTTCCGCTGCTTCAGGTCCTTCGCATCGGCGAACTCGACCTTGCGGATGCTGGTGATGTCGCTGGTCAGCCCCGGTGGCGACGCCGTGTCCCAGCCGAAACGATGCAGCCATGCCGTTCTCCGCGATGCATCGGAACCACCGGGTGCGGCGGCTGGCTCCCGATTGGCGGCCAGTGCCGCCACATCGGTCGCGCCGAGCATATGATCGTACACGCGGATCTCGTCGAGATCGCTGCCGCGCATGAAGTGATACCGGCTCTGCACCTGGTGCGGCGAGATGATCCGCCCGGCCAGACCGAACTGGTCGAGCCCTGAATCGAGGTTTGCCTTGCCATCCTTGCGGGCGACTTCCCTGCCGTCGACGAACAGCCGGACGCCGACGCCCTCGTCCCAGGAAAAAGCGATATGCTTCCATTGGTCGGCGGCAGGCAGCTGATCGATGCGGAACGACACTCGGCTACGCGCGAGGTTCGCATCCGTCACGAAGGCGTCGAAGCCGTGCCCGTTCCAGTCGATGCGCAGGAACGCCATGTCCCAGCTCGAATGATCGGCGAAACCGACGCGGAAGATTACAAAAGGTGCTTCGCCCACCGGCGTGCGCGGCCGCCAGAAGAAGGAGAGCGTACCGCGCTGGGCATAAATGTTGCCCGGCGCACGCCAGGCGACATAGCCGTCATCTTCCCACTGGATCGCTCCACCCGACTTGCCGGTCGGCACGATCGCGACATTGCTCTGGAAGTTGGGCTCGGCGTCGCCGCCCGCACGGTCGGCGACCAGACTCTTGTCTGCCGAGGCGCGGAACAACAGCCCGGTCGAGTCGGGCGGCGTCTCGCCGTGCGCGCTGCCGGCCGCCAATGCCATCCCCAAGGCGATCCAAGACGTGCGAAGGGCCAATGTCACGCGCTCTCTCCTGCATGGGAGGCGATTATGTCAGCCTTCCTTCAAGTCAGTATGGCAGCGGGTGACACCGGTATCAATGTGCGTTTTAAGCTCGGACGTACGCTGTCGACCGACGTATGAAAAAGGGCGACCGGCAGTGCGGGCCGCCCCATTTCATCATGCCAGATCAGAACTTCGCGCCGGCCCTGATGCCGATCGTGCGCGGGGTGACCGGCACGACATAGGGGCGTTGCGAGCAGCTCCCGCATTCCTGGAAGCGCGACAGCTGACCGCGCTCGTCGAATGCGTTCTGGATGAAGACCTCCAGCGAGTAGTTGGAGAATTCGGTGCCCACCGCAAAATTGGCCGTCGTGAACGCCGGCAGGCGCCCTTGCAGCGCGGCCGGATTGACCACCGTCAACGTACCCGTCTGAACGACCGCGGTGCGGATATCCGACGATGCCGAGCTCTGATACGCGACCAGCGCCTGGATATAGGGCTTCAGCGTACCGACATCGAAGGTGTAGCGCGCCGTCCCGTTGATCTTGACCTGCGGCGTAACCGGCAACCGCGTGCCCGCCGGCGCCGAGACAAGATTGGACTCACCTCCCGGCCCCGGCAGGGTGCAGGCAAAGCTGGGATCGTCGAACAGGCACAGATTCTTCTTGGTCTTCGCGTCGGTGTAGGAACCTGCCGCCGTCAGCACGAGCGGCCCGAGGTTGAGGTTGGCATCCATCTCGACGCCGCGGATGCGCGCATCCGGTCCGTTATGGATCTCGGTGAAGCTGTTCTGGCCGAGGAAGGAGAATTGGAATGCCTTCCATTCCTGCTGATAGATCGCGCCGTTGAAGCGCAGCTTGCCACCGGCCAGCGTCGTCTTCCAGCCGATCTCGTAATTGGTCAGGAAATCGGCCGCATAGGGCGGAATGGTGCCGCGGCGATTGATGCCGCCCGGCCGGAAGCCGCGCGACCATGTGCCATAGAGCAGCACGTCCTGAACCGGCTTCCAGGTCAGGTTGAGCTTGTGGGTGAAGCCCTGGCCCTGGGTATTGACCGGCTGCAGCCCACGCCCGGCGGCATAGACCGCCAGATTGGTGCAGGGGCTGCCCGCCACCGCCGCCGGAAGCAGCGTGCGCGAGCTGCTATAGGTATCGGTGTCGCGGTCATACAGCCGGTCGCCGGCAGTGGTGAAGCACTGCGCGACGCCGGTGCGGTTGCTGCCCGCCGCGTTGGGCGGCCCATCGGAGAAACCGTTGCCCGGGTTACGTCCGAAACCGAAGAATCCGATCAGTGAGTTGTCGTAGATATAGGCACGCCCGCCGGCGGTCAGCGTCAGGTTCGGCAGGATGTCGAACGCCGCCTCCCCGAACATCGCGTAATCCTTGTCGACGCGATGCTGCTGCGTCAGCCACAAGGTGCCCGGGGAACCGTTTACCGAAAGTTCGGGGGCGAGGCCCGGCACCTGATAGTCCTGATGGATCAGGTTGCTCTGCCGCTGATAGAATGCGCCGGCTGTGACGCGGAAACGCTCACTCTGCGGTGAGGATACCCGAAATTCCTGGCTCATCTTCTTGAAGTGATCGCTGCCGATCACATTCTGGCGCGGGTCGATCCTGTTGCCAGCCGCGTTGTTGAAATAGAAATAGCTCGCGATGCCGCCGACCGACGAATAAAGATTGTCATATTGCTCGGCATAATCGGTGTAATCGGTCGAGGAGAAGGTCTTCCGGTCGAGATAGGCGCCGGCATAGGTCAGGTCCCAATTGCCGAGCTTGCCCTCGATCGTCAGCGCCGCCTGGATGAAGCGATCACGCCGATATTCCGGAAAGAAATGCTGGACGTTCAGGTCGCCGAGCCTGGGATCATAGCCATAGCTGCCGTGCGAGCGCGTATCCTGGTAGATCGCAGTCGGCGTGACCGTCCAATTGTCGTCGAGGTCGATCTTCAGCGCGGCACGGCCACCCCATAGCTCGGTATCATTATAGTTCTTCTCGACGAATTTCGAATTGTTGACGACGATGCCGCCGTTGGTCGCGGTGCAGCCGAGCGGATTGGTTTCCGGCAGGAAGCTGCGGCAGCCGGGGATATTGTCGATATAGCCGGCGTCGCGCTGGTAGAAGCCGACCGCGCGGAAGGCGATATCCTGCGAGAGCGGCACGTTGATCATACCCTCCAGCTTGCCGCCGACGCCGCCCTTGTGGACCGTGTTCACCTCCCCATCCATGCGGCCGTAGAAACCGCTCGTATCGGGCTTGTTGGTGATGATGCGGATCGTGCCGGCTTCCGACGAGGCGCCGTAAAGCGTGCCCTGCGGCCCGGCGAGGCTCTCGATACGCGCAATGTCATAGACATGGACGTCCAGATTGCCGCCAATCGTGGTGACGGGCTGTTCGTCGAGATACACGCCGACCGAGGGCAGCGAACCGGAATGGTTGCCGTCGCCACCCGATGCCACGCCGCGCATATAGACGACATTGGTCCCCGGCGTCCCGCCGATCGCCTGGAAGGACACGGACGGCAGAAGCTGCGAATATTCGGCGAAGTTGCCGATGTTGAGCTGGTCCAGCTTCTTCGTGCCGATCGCCTGGATACTGATCGGCACGTTCTGGATATTCTCTTCGCGCTTCTGCGCGGTGACGATGATGTCATCCTGGCCTGATGCGGCCGCTTCCTGCGTATCGGCGGACTGCGCAAAGGCAGGTGTGCCGATGCTGGCGACGGACGCGAGCAAGGCGGCGACGGCGAGTTTACGCTTGGTAACGAGCATCGTAGGCCCCCGATATTATGTGTCTGGGACGGATGCTGTTCGCACTCGCAACATCCGTCAATCGGGTGCGGCGCGCAAAATCATTTCACCACCGGATCGTGACAGTTTTGCAACGTTCAGATGGCGTCCGGCACTTCCGGATAGCTGGTGAGGACATCACCGAGCGCGGCTTTCAGCGGATCGAGCCACGGCTCGAACGACTTCCAGCTTTCGGTGCCTTCGCGGAAGATCGGCTGGCGCACCTGCTCCGAGCTGGCGGTGCGTACCGCGCGTTCGGTCTTGTGGAAATCGAGGCACGCCGCGTCAAATTCCAGCCCACAGGCGGCGAGCAAATCCCTCACCTCCTGCTCGGTATCGTCGACCATGCGCTCATAGATCACGCGGTGGACCAGACCAGGCAGGACCGTGTCCACATGCGCCAGCAGCCGCACATAGTCGCGATAATAGCGCCCCATATCGTCGAGCGCGTAGCTGAACGCCTGCCCCCGCGCGAAGTGCTGCTTATAGTTGGAGAAGCAACAACCGAGCGGATGGCGCCGGGCGTCGACGATCTTCGCATTGGGCAGGATCAGGTGGATGAAGGGCAGATGCGCCCAGTTGTTGGGCAGTTTGTCGATGAAGAAGGGCCGGTCGGTGCGCCGCTGCACGCTCGCCCGGCGCAGATATTCCTCCCCAAGCTCGCGCAGGCGCGACGCTGACAGGGTTTCTACGCCCAGCGGATAATCGGCGATGCGCAGCGCCAGGGCCGGAATGTCCGGCAGTTCGGACGTCCCCTCGACCAGCGGATGACTCGACAGGATCTGCTCGACCAGGGTCGACCCGGCGCGGGGCATGCCGAGGATGAAGATCGGATCTGGCGCGGTGCTCCCCTGCCCTGCACGCACCGCAAAGAAGTCAGGTGTGAAGAGCCTGATGCTGCGGTCGACAAATGCTTCGGTCTCGTCCGCCTCATAGACGATCTTCGTCCGACGCAGGGCATTCCCGACGGCATAATGACCGAACGCGGCAGCGGCGTTCTTCCGGTCCTCGAACGCCTTGCCCAGCGCGAAATCGAGATGAAACCGGTCCTCGTCCGAGATGTCGTCGCGCGCCAGAGCGGCCTGCATCGCCGCGATGTCGGCCTCGTCGAACTTCACCGTCTTCAGATTGGCGAGGCTCCACCACGCCTCGCCCAGTTCGGGCGCCAGTGCCAGCGCCTTGCGATAGGCGGCGATGCCGTCCGCCTGGCGGCCGACGGTCTTGAGCATATGTCCGTAGCTCATGCAGACGCGCGGCTGTTTCGGCGCGTCCTTCAGCACGGACTCATAGAGTTCGATCGCCTCGTCGAACCCGCCGATCCGCCCCAGCGCCGCCGCCTTCAGATTGGCATGGCCGGGATTGTCCGGCTCGTCCTCCAGGACGAGATCGAGCTCGGCGATCGCCTCGGCCGGCCTGTTCTGCCGGTAGAGCGCGATGGCGAGGTTCGCGCGCGCCGCGGTGAAGTCCGGCGACAGTTCAAGCGCGCGACGCAGCAGCGTTTCGGCGTCCTTGTACCGCCCGATCCGCCCGGCCAGCTCCGCGAGCATACGGATCGCGGCGACGTCGAACGGATCTTCCTTCAGGTGCGCGCGCAGCAGCGGCTCGGCGACCGACAATTCATTGTCGTGCAGCGCCAGCGCTGCCTCGATAAGACGCGGCGGCCAGCGATTGCTCTGCGGCTGCCAGGCGGATTGCGAGGGGGTGATGCTTGCCATGTGGGTGGCACCAAGAAACATGGTGCGCGCCGCCGATCAAGCCGTAGAGTGACGAAACAGGGGAGAACAGGCCTTATGTCAGCATCGCCGTCACGCGCCGCACTCGGTTTCTGGACCTGTCTCGCGCTCGTCGTCGGCAACATGATCGGATCGGGCGTGTACATGCTGCCGGCGACGCTCGCCCCGCTCGGCTGGAACGGCATGATCGGCTGGTTCGTCACCATCGGCGGCGCCCTGTGCCTCGCCTTCGTCTTCGCCCGGCTCGGCGCGAAATTGCCCTGCGCCGGCGGACCCTATGCTTTTACCCGGGCTGCCTTCGGCCCCGTAGCGGGCTTTGCCGTGGCGTGGAGCTATTGGGTGCTGATCTGGTGCGGCAATGCCGCCGTCGCCGTCGCGCTGGTCAGCGCGCTCAGCCTGATCTTCCCCGCACTCGGATCGACCCAGGGCCTCCCGGCCATCGCCGCGCTGACGGCGATCTGGCTATTGATCGCCGTCAACATTCGCGGTGTGGCGCTGGCCGGCAAGGTGCAGTTCGTCACCACCGTGCTGAAACTTCTGCCGCTGGTCGCCGTCATCCTGCTCGCCGCCTGGCTGCTGCTGCGCGACGGCAGCGCGGCCATCGCGCCGAGCACACCGGTGCCGCTCGGCGCGGGCGCCATCGCCGGTGCAGCCGCGATCACCTTCTGGGGATTTCTGGGCGTCGAATCGGCGACCGTCCCGGCCGACAAGGTCGAGAACGCAGCCTATGTCGTGCCGCGCGTGACGCTGATCGGCACCATGCTGACCGGCCTCGTCTATGTGCTGGTCTCCGCCGCGACGATGTTCCTGATGCCGGCCGCGATCACCGCCGCCTCTCCCTCGCCGATCGCCGAATTCCTGGGCCGCGGTTTTGGATCGGGCACCGCCGAGGTCGTCGCCCTGTTCGCCGCGATCAGCGCGTTCGGCGCGCTCAACGGCTTCATCCTGCTGCAAGGCGAGGTGCCCTGGGCAATGGCGCGGGGCGGCGTCTTTCCCCGCTGGCTGGCGAAGGAGAGCAAGCGCGGCACCCCGGCCCGCGCCCATCTCGTCTCCGGCGTACTGGTCACCATCGTCGCGCTGATGAACTATAGCAGCTCGATGGGGCAGCTCTTCCAGGACATCGCCTCGATCTCGCTCGCCTCCGGCATGCTTGCCTATCTCGCCTGCGCGCTCGCCGCGATCCGGCTGCTGCCCGGCGATATCCCGCTCCGCATCGCGGCCGCCATCGCCGCGGCGTTCGTCGTCTGGATGGTCTATGGCCTCGGCCTCAAGGCCGACCTTTGGGGACTGGCGCTGCTGCTGCTGGGCCTTCCGGTTTATTGGCTGGTAAGGCGCGAACAGGTCGCGGGCACCCTCGCCACGCCGTGATCTCGCACATCGTCCAGAGCGCCGCTCGACGCTGAGGAGCGATCCGCAACGCTACTGCGAGTGACTTGCATTATAATTTGCCCCCTGCTAGCCGGCCCGCAACTGCCCGCGGCGCGTTGCCAGACGGGCGAGGGGAACATCATGTCGCTTCGGTCGCCTTTTTCGCTGTCTCTAGTCGCGCTCGCGATCGCAGCGCCCATCACCCCTGCCTTTGCACAGGAGGCTGCACCGGCCGATGAAGCCGATGCCGCGGGCGAGGTCACCGTCACCGCCGCCCGTACCGTGCTGCCGCCCAACGCGCTGCCGCTGACGATCGACCTGATCGACAAGGCGACACTCGACCAGCAAATCGCCATTTCGGGCTCGATCACGGACGCCGTCGCCAACCTGACCCCCTCTTTCTCCCCGACGCGGCAGAAGCTCTCCGGCGCCGGCGAGACCTTGCGGGGGCGTTCCCCGCTCTACGCGATCAACGGCATTCCCCAGTCGACGCCGCTACGTGACGGCAGCCGGGACGGCTTCACCATCGACGGCTTCTTCGTAGACCGGGTCGAGCTGATCTATGGCTCGAACGCCCTTCAGGGGGTCGGCGGCACCGGCGGCATCGTCAACCAGGTGACGGTCGGCGCACCGCGCAAGGAAGGCTTCAGCGGCCGCGCGCTGCTGCAGGCCAATGCCGACAATGATTTCAGCAGTGACGGCATCGGCGGCAAGGCCGCCGGGCTCATCCAGTACAAGGTCGGGAAGTTCGATGCGACATTCGGCGCCGCCTATGAGAAGCGCGGCGTCTTCTATGACGGCGACGGCCGCCGGATCGGCCTGAACCTGACCCAGGGCGAATCGCAGGATTCCAGGACTCTCTCGCTGTTCGCGCGGCTGGGTTACCAGGTCGGCGAGACCGGCCGAATCGACCTGATCGCGAGCCGTTTCGAACTGAAGGGTGACGGCGACTATGTCGCGGTGCCCGGCAACCGACTGACCGGCCTGCCCACCAGCGCGGTGCGGGGCGACCCGCCGGGCCTCTCCGCCGCCAGCCGCACCGAGAGCGTCGCGCTTTCCTATACCGACACTTCGCTCTGGGGCGGCAACTTCGTCAGCCAGGTCTTCTTCAACCGCAGCCGCGATACCTTTGGCGGCGAGCTCACGCCGATCGCGACCTTCCAGGATCCCAAGATCGATCCGACATTGCAGCTGCTCGACCAGTCGCAGAACCGGTCGCGCAAGATCGGGGCGAAAATCTCCTACGAGCGCGCCGTCCCCGGACTCGAGGCCCTGACGCTCACCGCCGGTCTCGACGCCCTGTCCGACAATACGGCGCAACTGCTCATCGCGACCAACCGGGCCTGGGTGCCTCCAAGCCAGTTCCGCAGCATCGCGCCGTTCGGCCAGGCCAATCTCAAGCTGTTCGACGGCGTGCTGCGCCTCGCCGGCGGCGCGCGCTGGGAAAATGTACAGATCGAGGTCGACGATTATCACACCCTCGCCTCGACCACCTACGTCGCGCCCAATACAGCAACCTATGGCGGCGTCGCGGTTTCGGGCGGCAAGCCGAAATTCAACGACCTGCTGCTCAACGGCGGCGTGGTGTTCGAGCCGCTGAAGGGCGTCCGCGCCTATATGAGTTATGCCCAGGGCTTCACCGTCCCGGACATCGGCCGCATCACCCGCGCGGTGAACAAGCCCAATCAGGATATCGACACCTATGTCGACATCCAGCCGATCGTCTCCAACAATCGCGAAGTCGGCGTCGAGGTGAAGCGCGGTCCGCTAGACGCATCGGCCACCTATTTCTGGTCGTCGAGCGACAAGGGGCAGCTGCTGATCGCGAATCCCGGCGGCATCTTCGACGTGCAGCGCCAGCGGGTCGAGATCCAGGGGCTGGAAATCAACCTGGGCGTGCAACTGCCGATCACCGGGCTGCGCGTGTCGGCTGGCTACGCCCATCTCGACGGGCGCTATGACGCCAGCCCGGTGGCAGACGGCAAGGTCGATACCGACCTGGACGGCACCAACATCTCGCCCGACCGCCTCAACCTGGCCGCCAATTATGCCAGGGGGCCGCTGTCGATGCGGGTCCAGACCCAATTCTACCTGTCGCGCACCTTCCAGGGCCTTGTCCGCGATCCGCGCAACGATTTTGGCGGCTATACGCTGACCGACGCCTATGTCCGGTACGAGACCGGCTTTGGCGGTATCACGCTCAGCGTGTCGAACCTATTCGACAGGCAGTATATCGACTATAGCAGCGACACCCGCCTTCCCGCCGACAATCTCAGCTATTTCGCCGGGCGCGGGCGTTCCTTCACGCTGGGCTGGGACAAGCGCTTCTGATGAAGTGGCTCGACCTCATCCATCGCTGGACCGGCGGCATCATTGGGCTGGTGCTGGCGATCATGGGCCTGACCGGCGCGATCCTCGTCCACAAGGACAGCTGGATCGCCCTGCCCCATTCCGGCGATCAGCGCATCGCCGATCCGGCGCTGATCGCGACGACGACCGAGAAGCTGCTGACCGCCAATCCGAAAGCGCAGAGCATCATCTATGCCAGCGACAGGTTCGGGCTCGACCAGTTACGCCTCGCCAAGGGTGCCGGCGTCTATGCCGATCAGGCGGGCAATGTCGTGCTGCGCTGGTCGAGCCAGTGGGAACGGCCCGAGCTGTGGATCTTTGACCTGCACCATCATCTTTTCACCGGCGATGTGGGCGAGACGGTGATCGGCGTGGCCGGTCTGGCCGCAATCCTGTTCGTGGTGACGGGCGTGATCCTGTGGTGGCGGACCCGGCGCACCTTCAAGTTCCGCTTCTGGCCGAAACGGCTGAGCCGCCCCGCGATCGTGATGCAACACCGCGACCTGGGCATCGTCATGGCGCCGCTGCTACTGATGTCCGCGGTGACCGGCACGATGATGATCTTCAAGCCGTTCGCCGGACTCGTGCTCCTGCCGTTCGGCTCGCCCAAGACCATGGCGGCGGCAATGGCGCCGCCCAAGGTAGAGAGCGGCCCGCTATCGCCGACGCCCGACTGGCAGGGCATCATAGGTGCCGCCCATCGGCGCTTTCCCGATGCGCAGATCCGCATTCTCACCCTGCCGCGCAAACCCGGCGCCCCGATCTCGATCCGCATGAAGCGCGCTGCCGAATGGCTGCCCAATGGTCGGTCGGTGCTGTGGTTCGACGCGGCCGACGGGCATGTGCTCGCCTCCAAGGACGCGCTGACCATGCCGATGGTGGCTCAGGTCTTCAACGGCGCCTACCCGCTCCATGCAGCGAAAGTGGGCGGGCTCGCCTATCGCTTGCTGCTGACCCTGTCCGGGCTGGCGATGGCGATGCTCGGCAGCCTGACGGTCTGGACCTTCTGGTTCAAACGCCCCAAGCCGAAGCCTGCACCCGTTCGTATCCGGCCGGTCGTCGCCTGAGCCGGCGGCTCAGGCGCGCTTGCGGAACAGGCGGCCCAGCACCGAGCGATCCGCCAGGATCTCGTGCGCGGCATTATGCCCCGGTGCGCCGGTGACACCGCCGCCGGGATGGGTACCGGCACCGCACATGTAGAGACCGGCGATCGGCGCACGGTAATCGCCGTGCCCGAGCACGGGCCGCGACGCCCAGAGCTGATCCAGCGACATATGCCCGTGCATGATGTCGCCATCGATCAGCCCGAACTTGCGCTCCAGGTCGAGCGGCGAATGAATCTGCCGCGCGATCACCGCGCCCTTGAAGTTCGGCGCGTGCTTCGTGACCGTATCGATGATGAGATCGGCCGCCGCTTCGCGCTCGTCGTCCCATGAGCGCCCGTTCGGCAGCACCGGCGCGAATTGCTGGCAGAACAGGCTGGCGATGTGCATGCCCGGCGGCGCGAGGCTGTCGTCGATCGAGGTCGGCAGCTTCATCTCGACGATCGGCTCGTCCGACCAGCCCTTGGCCTTCGCGTCGGTGAACGCCCTGTCCATATAATCCAGCGTCGGCGAGATGATGATGCCGCAGGTGTGATGCTCGGCCACGTCCTTGCCCGGCAGCACCGAAAAATCGGGCAGTTCCGACAAGGCGACGTTCATCCGGAAGGTGCCGGACCCTGTCTTGAAATTGTCCATTCGCCGGGCGAATTCCGGCGTCATGTCCGCCCGGTCGACCAGCTGGCGATAGAGCAGCGCGGGCCCGACATTGGCAGCGACGATGTCTGCGGCGATTTCCTCGCCGCTCTCCAGTTTCACGCCCGCCACGCGGTTGCCGTCGACCAGCACCTTGGCGACCGGCGCCTCCAGGCTGATCTCGACGCCCATCTCGACGCACGCCTCGGCCATGAACTGGGTGATCGCACCCATGCCGCCGACACTATGGCCCCAGGCGCCCTTCTTGCCGTTCACTTCGCCGAAGACGTGATGGAGCAGGACATAGGCGCTGCCCGGCGTGTCGACACTGGCATAGTTGCCGACCACCGCGTCGAAGCCGAACGCGGCCTTCACATATTCGTCCTCGTACCAGCTATCGAGGAAGTCGCGGGCGGATTTGACGAACAGGTCCATCACGTCGCGCTGCGCCTCGATCGACATGCCGGCGAGTCGCTTGCCCTGTGCCGCCGCGGCGAGCAGCGCACGGATGCCGCCGCCGGCATTGGGCGGAGTCTTGAGCGCCATGTCGCGCAGCACCTCGGCGACGCGTTCCAGCGCTTCCTCATATTTCGGGAAGGTATCCGCGTCCTTCTGCGAATAGCGGGCGAACTCGGCACGCGTCCGATCCTCGCCACCGCCGAGCTTTAGATAGCCGTTCTCGTTGGGGAAGAAGTTGGAGATGGTCCGCTCGATGATCCGCCAGCCGCGTTCGTGCAGGCGCATGTCCTTGATCACCTTGGGGCGGAGCAGGCTGACGGTGTAGCTCGCGGTCGAGTTGCGGAACCCCGGGTGGAATTCCTCGGTTACGGCGGCGCCACCGACGACATGACGGCGTTCGAGAACGCGGACCTTCAGCCCGGCGCGCGCGAGATAGAAGGCGCAAACCAGCCCGTTATGGCCACCGCCGATGATGAGCGCGTCGTATTTCTGAGTCATGAGCGTCTTTCTGCTTCCGTCATGCTGAACATGTTTCAGCATCCATCGCGCAGCGGGCGATGGCATCGCGGTGGTGAGTTGGACCCTGAAACAAGTTCAGGGTGACGGGGGTGTAGTGATGGGGCGAGGCCGCTGGCTCCACCCAGGCGCCGGCGCCCGGTGAAGCCGCGCCTCCGGGATCAGCCGCCGGATCTTCTTCGCAAAACTCCGCAGGCACACTTCGCTCGCGCCGATCGGCCCGACCGTATAGCTTTGCGACGCCATGCCCTGCTGCACGCGGGTGATCAGCCAGGTATCCTCGGCATTGACGGTGCGGTTGATCCGCCAGTTGGCGTAGCGTACCAGCTTCATCTCGCGACGGTCATCGGGCAGCGCGAAGGCCATCTCCCGCAGCACACAGGTGGTCGGCGATAACGGCAGCCATTGCATGAAATCGACCTGGTCGGGATAGATGTCGAACGCCATGTTCGGCCATAGCTTGTAATAGAGCCACAGCTTCTGCTGATTCTCCGGCAGGTGCTCCGCACGCGGCAGGTGTGCCTGGTAGATCCGCTCCCAACGATCGTTGGATGGCTTGTCGGCGAGATAGCCGGACATCTTGTCGACCCAGGGCTGCGCCTCGATCTTGTAGCTCTTCCCGAACAGCCGGGTCAGGCCGGCATGGGCGACCGGGATGTGAAGGTTGTCGGAATAATTGTCCCCGACATTCTTCCAGTTCACCCCCCGCTCGCGTAGCCGGACCGGGCTGAGCGTGCGCATCTCCTCGAACCGGTACGGCGCGATCTCCGCTTCGTACGGCATCATCATCTCGGCGACCGAGGGACCATTATCGTCCTCCAGCCGGACGAAGATGAAGCCGTTCCAGATCTCGACGTCGACCGGCGCCAGCCCGTTCTTCGCCATGTCGAGCGCCGGATAGTCGGCTTTCATCGGTACGCCGGTCAGGCGTCCGTCAAGCTCATAGGCCCAGGCGTGATAGGGGCAGACCAGCTTCCTGGCGCAGCCCGCCGGCCCTTCGACCAGCCGCATTGCACGGTGGCGGCAGACATTGGCGAAGGCGCGGACCGCCCCATCCTCGCCGCGCACCGCGATGACGCTTTCGCCGACATAGTCGAGCGTGTGGTAATCGCCGGGCGTCGGGATATCGCTGACGTGGCAGACGATCTGCCAGGACGGTCGGATCACCCGCGCCACCTCGACGTCGAAATATTCGGGATCGGTGTAGAGCCAGCCGGGCAGGCTGAAATCGGCGTCGGGATCATGCCCCTCGCCTTTCGCAGTTCCTTCGCCAGCGTCCGCGTATCGATGCGCCATGCCGGCCTCCATTGCTTGTTGAACGATCGTATAACAAGCAATGCGGCAACACAAGATGCCCGTCACGCCGGACTTGTTCCGGCGCCCATCGTTCCGCATACCCGCACGCCGATGCGTTCGCGGACCAATGGATGCCGGAACAAGTCCGGCATGACGGATGGGAAGAGCAATTGACCAAACCCGCCTTCACCCGCGCCGAGCCGGATGCGCGCCGCCTGAGCCTGATCGAGGCAACCGCGCGCGTGCTCGCCAGCCATGGCGCGGCGGGGGTTTCGGTGCGTACCATTTCCGCCGAGGCAGGCGTGTCGCCCGGGCTGCTCGGCCATTATTTCGACGGCATCGATGCGCTGATCGCCGCCACTTATGCGCATGTCGACGCGCAGGTATCCGCCGCGTTCGAAGCCGCAATGGCGGGCGCCGAGCCGGAGCCCCGCGCCCGCCTGCTCGCCCATGTCACCGCCAGCTTCACCAAGCCGATCGCCGATCCCGGCCTGCTCGCGACCTGGATCGCCTTTTGGAGCCTGGTGAAGAGCAACGCGGACATCGCCGGACTCCATCGCAATCTCTACGCAGCGTATCGGGGCGACCTCGAAACCCTGCTTGCCGCCTGTGACATGCCCGAACCCGACCGCCGCCTCGCCGCGATCGGCATCAGCGCGATCGTCGACGGCCTGTGGCTCGAACTCTGCCTGGCACCCGACGCGTTCACCCCAGCCGAAGCAAGCGCGATCGCCGAGCGCCATATCGACGCACTGCTGCAAGATCGGCGATGAGACAGAGGCCGAGGTCTCCACGGCACTTTCTCAAGCGAGCCGGATCGACAACTCCACATCGTCGGTGAACGACATCGACCAATAGCCGCGTTCTGCCGAGCCGACATGGTCGAGATAGTCCGGGCAATAATCGGTGTTGTCGGCGACGACCACTGCACCCGGGCGCAGGCGGCTTTCGACGAGCGCCAGCACGTCCATGTACAGCGACTTGGCGCCGTCGAGCAGGAGCAGGTCGATCGTCTCGGGCAAATCGGACGCCAGGGTCTCCAGCGCGTCGCCTTCGCGGAACTCGACCAGGTCGGCCAGCCCCCCGGCGGCAAGGTTGTCCCTGGCAATGGCCAGTTTGGACGACTCGAATTCGCAGGTGATCAACCGCCCGCCGCCATTTTCCCGCAAGGCGGCAGCGAGGTGAAGCGTCGAAAGGCCGAACGAGGTGCCGAACTCGACGATCGATCGCGCATTGCCGGCACGTGCCAGCAGGTAAAGGAGCTTGCCCGTCTCGCGCGACACTGGGAGCGCGAAGTCCTTCAGCCCGTCATAGAGTTCGCGATAATCGGTCTTGCTCATCATGAGCCGCCGGCGCTCGTCGCCCGAGACGGACGCAAAGGCGGGGCTCATCGACGGGTGCGCTGCATCGGCTTCGGCGAACAGGCGATCGAGCAGCGGCGCCACAGGCGCGCTGGTAAGGATAGGCATCGATTTTCTCCGGTTTCGAGCAGCTATTTGCTCGCCGGAAGAAATACGACTAATTCGTCAGCTTTCCTATTCGCATTGGCCGAACCGCAGATGACGACCCGACGAAGCGCCCGTGTTTCCTTGCGCAAGCACCCCAAACAGGCCCGCTCCAACGACCTTGTCACAGCGATTCTCGATGCCGCTGTTCAGGTTTTGACGACCGAAGGCGCGCAGCGATTCACCACTGCCCGCGTGGCCGAGCGCGCCGGGGTGAGCGTCGGTTCGCTCTATCAATATTTCCCCAACAAGGCGGCGATCCTGTTCAGGCTGCAAAGCGACGAATGGCGGGCAACCAGCGACCTGATGCGCGACATCTTGGAAGACCGCGCAAAGCCACCGCTCGAACGGGTGCGCACCCTGGTGCACGTCTTCGTCCGCTCGGAATGCGAGGAAGCGGAAATCCGCGGCGCACTCAACGACGCGGCACCGCTTTATCGCGATGCGCCCGAGGCGATCGATGTTCACGCTTCCAGCGCTAAGGCCTTCCAGTCATTCCTGCGCGAACTCCTGCCTGATGTCACCGAGAGCACACGATCGCTGGTGGGAGATCTCGTCGAGACGACACTGAGCGAAGTAGGCAGCAGCTTTTCGGAGACCCCGCGCACGCCGGCCGAGATCGAGGCCTATGCGGGTGCGCTTGCGGAAATGCTGTGCGCTTATCTGGAGCGGTTGGCTGTTGGAGTGCCTAACATGTAGATGCCGCGCATCGACATCTTCGGCGGCTGCTACGGCACCCGGACGAGATCGGCCGCAATGCCCGCAAGGCGAGTCGACAAACCTGAAAAGCCGGTGGACACACGATGCTACGGCCGGCCCCTGATATGCACGAGTTATGTCCTTGGCCGGCCAGACCTGTCATAACGGCGGCGGCATCCGAGCAACGGAAACAGTCTTGTGTAGGATGATTCCGAGGAGAATCGGCATCGGAAAATTCGGAACCTTGGCGCTGCACCTCTCGGCCGGGCTGCTCTCGGCCTCGGCGTCCCCCGCCCGACTGCCGGACGAGCAGGGATCGCCGATCTTCGGCGTGAAACTTCCCGAGGGTTATCGCGACTGGACGCTGATCAGCGTCGCGCAGGAGAATGGGAAGAACAACGACATCCGCGCGATCCTTGGCAACGACATCGCGGTGAAGGCTTTCAGGGACGGAAAACGCCCCTTCCCCGACGGGTCGATCATCGTGCGGCTCGCCTGGCGCTATCAATCATCGCCTCGCAACGACAAAGTGTTTGCCGCGCCGCAGTCATTCGTCGCCGGAGACCCGACGAACGTGCAGGTCAGCGTGAAGGATACCAAACGCTATGCCCTCACCGGCGGCTGGGGCTATGGCCAGTTCGAGGGAGGCCTTGCCGACAAGGACCCGGCTGTCGTTCAGACGTGCTTTGCCTGTCACCAGAAGCTGGAGAAACTCGAAGGCGGTGCCGATTTCGTCTTTACCGCCTATGCGCGGTGAGAAGATCGGCACGCCCCCGAGCACCCAGGTGCGCCCGGCCGGGCGTCCTTATTTCGACAGGTCCGTGAACAGCGACAGATAATAGGTGATCCCGGGCGCGATGTTCGACACCAGCGCGCGTTCGTTCAGGCCGTGGCTGAAATCGTCCGAATCCTTGCTGAAGGTCGGGCTCGCGCCATAGCTCGCCACGTTGCGCGAGCGGAACCACATGCTGTCGCTCGCGCCCGAGGACATGCTCGGGAAGACCGGCACGCCGGGATAGGTCGCCTTCATCGCCTTGTTTACCGCAGCGATGAAATCGGGCCGCATCGGCGATGCGTCATTGGGGATCGAGCCCTCGGTCACGTCCTTGAAGGTCACCGCCGGCTCGGCCGCAACCTTTTGCAGTTCGGCCATGATGTCGGCCGGCTTATGGCCCGGAAAAATCCGGCAGTTGATGTTCGCGACCGCCTTTTGCGGCAGTGCGTTGAGCGCATGCCCCCCGCTGATCATGGTCGAGACACAGGTCGTGCCGATCTTGCCGATCGTCGACGGATTGGCGGTCAGCGTGGCGATCGCCGCCTTGTCGGTGGGATCTGCGGCAAAGGCCTTCATCGCCGCGGCCGTCTCCGGATCCTCATATTTCGCCGCTTCGGCGAAATAGGCGCGGGTCAGGTCGCTGACTTCCGGCTTGAACTGATAGTCGCCGATCCGCGCCAGCGCCGCCGACAGCTGGTTGATCGCATTGGCCTTCCGCGGTGCCGAGCTGTGGCCGCCCGGATTGGTCACGGTCAGCTCGAAATCGGCATAGGTCTTCTCGGCGCCCTGCCAGGTGAAGAACAACGGCTTGCCCGTCGCCTCGTCCAGCGTGCCACCGCCGCCGTCGATGTTGATGACGATATCGGCGTTGGACAGCTTGTCGGCGATGATGCCCGAGGTTTTCATCGTCGTTTCCTCGTCGCCCGAGAATTCGATGACGATGTCGCGCTTCGGCTTGTAACCTGATCGCTTGAGCTCGATCAGCGCGGCGATCGCCATGGTGCCGTCGAGCTTCATGTCGCTGGCACCGCGACCGAACAGATAACCGTTCTCGACCACGGCGGTGAAAGGGTCGCGCTGCCAGTCGGACGGCTTGGCCTCGACCACGTCCATATGGCCTGAAATCACCAGCGGCTTGGCCTTGGGATCGGACCCGCGCCAACGCCCGATCAGATAGACGGTGTCGTCGACCGGCGTGATCTCGACATCGCCATCAGCGAACCCGCCCTCGACCAGCGCAGCTTTGTAAAGTGCGGCAACCTTGTTCGTCTCGTTGCCCGGCCCGCGTACGGAACGCAGCGCGATCGCCTTCTTTGCAAGATCGAGCGCCTGGGCTTCGGCCTCGGGATGCGCCACCGTCTTTGCCGCAACGCCGGTCCCGCAGAGGCAGGTCGTCCCGAGTGCCAGTATCGCCGCCGCCCGCATTGTTTTCATTGCCCGACTCCAATTGCTTGAAACACTTGCGTAACGTCGGGGTGCGGGCCGTCAAGCGGATGGCGGCGGAGACCGCTCGGCGCTAAGACGGGCACCGATCGATCGATGAGGTGACGTATGAAAATTGTCCCCCTGCTGGCGCTGACGATGGCCTTCGCTTCTCCTGCACTCGCACAGGACGCGAAACCCGCCTGCCCTGCCCTGCCGCCCGAACTGGCGGCCTGGGCGTCACCCACCCCGCTGGTGGCCGCGACGAACCCGGCCGATCTGGCCAAGACGGTCGTAACGATCGGCGCTCGCACCGATCTGACTCTGGCGCCGTCACCGAAGCTCAGCTTCGCTACCGCCCCCAACAAGGCGCCGGCCGAGACTACCAGCAGCGGCATGGCGAGCTTTACCGTCGCCGCGGCGGGCACTTACCGTATCGCGCTCGGCACCAGTGCCTGGATCAACGTCGCGAAGGACGGCGTCTTCCAGAAATCGGTCGCTCATACCCACCAGTTTGGCTGTGCCGGAATCCGCAAGATGGTCGACTTCACCCTGACGCCCGGCGCTTATGTGCTGCAGATCGAGGGCGGGCGCGACGCGGTGGCCGGCGTGCTGATCGCCAAGCTGCCCTGATGCATTGATGACGAAACACCGCTAAGCGCTTGTCGCATGGCGAAGGCACATCCTTTTCATTCGATCCACAGCCATGAGCTGATCCGCGCCGGGGCGTGCACGCCGCGCGCGTCGGTGGGCGATCCCGCCGCCAACGCCAGGGAGGTGATCGCGCTGGCCAGGGACGGCCACAAGCGCGGCGGCGACCTGCTGGTGTTCCCTGAACTCAACATCAGCTCCTATGCGATCGACGACCTGCATCTGCAGGATGCGCTCCAGCGTGCGACGCAGGATGCGATAGCCTCAGTGGTCGCGGCCAGCGCGAAGCTGCGCCCGGTGTTGCTGGTAGGCGCCGCACTCCCGCGCAACGGGCGGCTCTACAATAGCGCCGTGGTCATTGCGCGCGGGCGGGTGCTGGGCGTGGTGCCCAAGATTTTCCTGCCCAATTACCGCGAATATTACGAGAAACGCTGGTTCGCGAGCGGCGCCGGCCAGAGCGGCGAGATCGAGGTCGCCGGCCAGATCGTGCCGTTCGGCCCCGACCTGATCTTCGCGGCAAGCGACCTGCCCCATTTCGTCTTCCATGCCGAAATCTGCGAGGATTTCTGGTCGCCAACCCCGCCCTCGACCATGGGGGCGCTTGCTGGCGCGCTGGTCTGCTGCAACCTCTCCGCATCGAATATCGTGGTCGGCAAGGCGCGCGAGCGGGCCTTGCTCTGCGCCTCCCAGAGCGCGCGCGCGGTTTGCGCCTATGTCTTCTCGGCCGCAGGCCCCGGGGAGAGCACCACCGACCTTTCCTGGGACGGCCAGGGCATGATCCATGAACTGGGCGCGCTATTGGCCGAGTCGGAGCGTTTCCCGCAAAAGCCCGGCATGGTGCTGGCCGATGTGGATTGCGGGCAGATCCGCCAGGAACGGATGCGCACTGGCACCTTCAACGATGCGGCTGCCTTGGCCGGGCATCCGGAGACCCGCTTTCGGCGCGTCGCGTTCGAGCACAAGCCCGACTTCGCCGATATCGGGCTGAAACGCGACATCCGCCGCTTCCCCTTCGTGCCCAACACGCCGGAAAAGCTCGACGCCGATTGCTACGAGGCGTTCAACATCCAGGTGGAAGGGCTGCTAAAGCGCTTCGAGGCGGCCAGGGCCGAAAGGCTGGTGATCGGCGTGTCGGGCGGACTCGATTCGACCCACGCGCTGATCGTCGCGGCCAAGGCGATGGACAGGCTCGGCCTGCCCCGCAACCGCATCCTCGCCTTCACCATGCCCGGCTTCGCTACCAGTGAGCACACCAAGAGCAATGCCTGGGCACTGATGCGCGCGCTTGGTGTCGATGGCGACGAGATCGATATCCGCCCTGCCGCGACCCAGATGCTCAAGGACATGGGCCACCCCTTCGGCGGCGGCGAGCCGGTCTATGACGTGACCTTCGAGAATGTGCAGGCCGGCCTGCGCACCGATTACCTCTTCCGCCTCGCCAACCAGCGCGCCGGGCTGGTGGTCGGCACAGGCGACCTGTCCGAGCTCGCGCTCGGCTGGTGCACCTATGGCGTCGGCGACCAGATGAGCCACTACGCCGTCAATGCCGGGGTGCCCAAGACGCTGATCCAGTTCCTGATCCGCTGGTGCATCCGTACCGACCAATATGATCGCGACACCGACGCGATCCTCGAGGCGATTCTCTCGACGGAGATCTCGCCCGAACTCGTCCCGGCCGGCGCCGATGGTACGATGCAGAGCACCGAGGCACGGATCGGCCCGTACGAACTCAACGATTTTTTTCTGCACTATGTCGTCCGGCACGGCCTGGCGCCGTCGAAGATCGCCTTCCTCGCGCTCCATGCGTGGCGCGACGCAGCGGCGGGCCGCTGGCCGCGCGATTTCCCCGCGGCATCGCGCCATGAATATGATCTGGCCACGATCCGCGGCTGGCTGGAGAAATTCCTCGTCCGCTTCTTCGTGACGAGCCAGTTCAAGCGATCCGCGATTCCCAACGGACCGAAAGTGTCGGCCGGCGGAGCGCTGTCCCCACGCGGCGACTGGCGTGCGCCCTCGGACGGCACGGCGAAGCCGTGGCTCGACGAGCTGGCGAAGAACCTGCCCTAGGCTACTTAATCTTCCCCGGCGAAGGCCGGGGCCCAGTCGCGGTGATCGCCGTAACGACGTGTGGCGATCGCCATGATCCTCTCCCAACTGGGCCACGCCTTGGTGTTCGTCGGGGAAGCAGCTTGAGAGAGCGAGTCACCGGCAGCCCATCAGGCCGCCCACGGGAAGCCTATTTGCGCGCCTTACGCGCTGCGTAGCGAGCGTCGCGGGCCGCCTTCTTCTCGGCCTCGGTCATCTGCGATTTGGCGACGGCCTGCTCTGCCTCCAGCTTCGCGGCCTCGGCCTTGGCGATCTTGTCGAGCTTGGCCTGCTCCATCGCGGCTTTCTTCTCGGCGCGCTTCTGGGCCTCGGCCTCTTCCTTGGCGGCGCGGGCTGCGGCGCGCTCCGCGGCGACGGCTGGGTCGATGGGCGGCTTGGTCTTGAGTTTCTCGAGAGCAGCCTGCTTTGCCTGCGCGGAAAGCGCGGCGCGGTCCTTGAAGGAGGGTTCTTTATACGATGCCATCGGCGCCCCTTAGAGCGTTTTCGCGTGATAGGAAATGCCCACGAACAATAGCGGCCACCATATCGGGAAGACAGGCCTGCCGGAGATGTAGCGTGCGCGCTGGACGGCCCATTCGTCATTCTGTTCGAGCAGGATCGCGCCCATGAGGCGGGCCGCGCCGCTTAGGCCACCGACCTCGAGGACCACCAGCCGCTGCGCGGCAAAGCCGATCGTCTCGCGAAGGGAGTCGGCGTAAGTGCTCTTCCCAAACGCCCTGAAGCTGGTGCTGTTGTCGGTCATCCGAATCTCCGCAAGGCTACCGTCGAGCTACACCATGTCCCAGGACGCCATCGGTAGCGTCGATGACGTAGATTCAGGGTCGCGAAGCGGCGCCCGCAAGTCCTGCACACGATAACCTGAGGTTATACCCCCGCCCCACATCGATATTGGCGGGGCCGCGCCTTTTCCGGCTAGGCCAGCCGTTGCAGCTTATGCGGGAACGCTCGATGATTGACAGCCCCTACCTCCTCTACCTTGGCCGATCGCAGGACGCCGCCGACATCAAGACGTCGCGCGGCCTGGCCGTATTCCGGCGGGCCGATTGTGTTGGTGAGTTCCGGCACGACCAATGCCCGTTGACGCTCGACCTGCCACGGATGGAGTTTGCCGAAGCCGTTGCGGCGGGCGCGCGGACGCTGGTGCTCGGGATCGCCATCGCCGGCGGACGCCTCGCACCCGAGCTGATCGACGATGCCGTCGCCGCGATCGAGGCCGGGCTGGATATCGCCTGCGGGCTGCACCAGCGGCTTCGCGACAATCCGCGCCTGGTCGAGGCCGCCGCGCGGCATGACCGTCAATTGTACGATGTGCGCGATCCAGCGCCGGATATCCCGGTAGGCAACGGCCGGCCGCGCGCGGGCAATCGCCTGCTCACCATCGGCACTGATTGCTCGGTCGGCAAGATGTACACGACGCTGTGCCTGGAGCGCGGGATGCGCGAACGCGGCATAACCGCCGATTTCCGTGCCACTGGCCAGACCGGCATTCTGATCGCGGGCGACGGCGTTCCGCTGGACGCGGTGGTCGCCGATTTCATCTCCGGCGCGATCGAGCAGCTCTCGCCCGCGCGCCACGACGGAGGCTGGGATCTGATCGAGGGCCAGGGATCATTGTTCCACCCCTCCTTCGCGGGTGTCTCCACCGGTCTGCTGCACGGCGCGCAGCCGGACGCGCTGGTACTGTGCCACGATCCCTCGCGCGAACATATGCGGGGTCTGCCGCATTATCGGATGCCGGGCCTTGCCGAGACGCTTGAGGCGAACCTGCGCACCGCACGTCTCACCAACCCTGCGGTACTTGCCGTCGGTATCGCGCTCAACACCTCGAAGCTCGACCGCACGGAAGCGGCGCGCTTGTGTGCCGAAACCGCCGACGCGCTCGGCCTGCCCTGTACCGACCCCTTCGCCATGGGCGTCGACCCCATTCTCGACTGGATGCAGCAATGTTTCGATCTCTCCGCGCCCGCCACGACGCTTTCCCGCTAGCCACGCCGTTCCGCATCTCGCGCGGCGTCAAAACCGTCGCCGATGTGATAACCGTTGAAATCACCGAGCACGGACTGGTCGGGCGCGGCGAGGGCGTGCCCTATCCGCGCTATGGCGAGACGATCGAGGGGTCTCTCGCCCAGATCGCGGCGGTGCAGGCAGCGATCGAGCAAGGCGCGGATCGGGACGCGGTGCAGCAGCTCATGCCGCCCGGCGCCGCGCGCAATGCGGTGGATTGCGCATTATGGGATCTCGAAGCCCGTCGCGCCGGGCGCACGGTGGCGGCGTTGCTCGGCCGGCCACCGATCGGCGCGACGCCGACCGCGATCACCGTGACCCTCGACACCCCGGAGGCGATGGCACACACCGCGGCTGCGTTGAAAGACGTACCGCTGATCAAGGTGAAGGTCGATCGCAGCGACCCCATCGCATGCATCCGCGCTGTCCGCGACGTGGCGCCGTCGCCCGCGATGATCGTCGATCCCAACGAAAGCTGGACGATGGCGGAGGTCGAGGGGCTTCAGGCCGACCTCGCCGACCTGCGCGTCGATCTGCTCGAACAACCGCTTCCGGCCGGCGAGGACGCGGCGCTCGAAGGTTTCACCTCCCGCATCCCGCTCGCGGCGGATGAGTCCGCGCATGTTGCGGACGACGTCGACGCATTGCGCAGCCGCTATCAGGTAATAAACATCAAGCTCGACAAGACCGGCGGACTCACCGGAGCGATCGCGCTTGCCGATGCGGCTGAGCGCGCGGGGCTCGGGCTGATGACCGGATCGATGATCAGCACTTCGCTGTCGATCGCCCCGGCACTGGTGATCGCGGCCCGATCGCGCTTCGTTGACCTCGATGGCCCATTGTGGCTGGCGCACGACCGTGACGGCGGCGCGCGCGCCGGGAATGGCGTGCTCGCGCCTCCGGAGCCTGGTTTCTGGGGCGGCGCATAAGGTTGCCGATCGATAGCGCCGATCAGTGGCTTCCTATCCTCGGCCTTACATTGCACTATCGGCAACGTTTCTTGGAAGGGGCGGTGAGACATGGGGCATTGCCGCCTGCTGATGCGCACGCCAATGGCGGGTGACTCCCGTTGACGATCCTGCGCGCCTGGTTTGGAATCATTTTGTGGAAGCGCGTGCTCGGCGGATTGGCGGCCGGCATCGCGCTGGGACTGTTGTGGCCGGCCGCCGCGCCCTGGACAGCGTTTGTCGGCGAAATCTTCATGCGGCTGATCCGCATGCTGGTCGTGCCGGTCGTGTTCATCACCATCGCCTCGGGCGTGACATCGCTCGGGGATCCCAAGCGGCTTGGCGCGATCGGCGGCCGCACGATCGCCCTGTTCGCGGCCACCACGATCATCGCGGTGCTATTGGGCATGACGATCGCGCTGGTGATCCAGCCGGGGACCGGCGCGACGCTCGCCGGCATCGTCGCGCATCCGCTCGGCCCCGCCAAATCGGTGCATGACCAGTTGGTCGGCATCGTGCCGACCAACCTGATCGAGGCACTGGTACAGGGCGACATGCTCGCGATCATCTTCTTCGCGCTGCTGGTGGGGGTGGGAACGACGTTGGCGCGCGACGCCGGGCAGCCGCTCGCCTCGCTGCTGCAATCCGCCGCGAGCATGTTGTTTCAGGTCATCGGGCTGGTGATGGAGGTCACGCCATTCGGCGTCGCCGCGCTGATCGCCAGTGCGCTGGCGGCGAACGGCACCGCAATATTCGTCAATATCGGCTGGCTGGCCGGATGCGTGCTGATCGGCGCGCTGGCACAAATGCTTGTCGTGCATAGTGCGATGCTGGCATTTATCGCGCGAATGTCCCCGGTTCACTTCTTCCGGAGCATCGTCGATGCGCTGGTGGTCGCCTTCTCGACCGCCTCCTCTTCCGCGACGCTGCCGGTCGCGCTGCGCGTCGCCACCGACAATCTGGGGCTGCCCCGGCCGGTCGTGTCCACCGTGCTCCCGGTCGGCGCGAGCATCGGCAAGGACGGGACCGCGATGTACGTTGGTATGCTGAGCGTCTTCGCGCTTCAGGCGCTCGGGATAACCCCGACGATCGAGATGCTTGCGATGATGCTGCTGACCGGCGCGCTCGCGGCGTTCGGCACCGCGCCGATTCCCTCCGCGTCGCTGTTCATGCTGGCGGCGGTGCTCGCCGCTGTAGGGGTGAGCGCTGAGCAGACCGCCCTCGTCGTCGGCCTGATACTGCCGTTCGACCGATTGCTGGACATGACGCGAACCGTTCCCAGCGCGAGCGCGAATCTAACCGTGGCCTCCGTGGTGGCACGGTGGGAGGAGCCGGACGAGTAATTGAAGGCCTGTCGTTACGCGAGCTCGTCCATCTTCGCGACGAGCATATCGAGAAACTCGCCGGCAAGTTGGGACGGTGGCCTGTTCTCGAGCGCGATCGCGTGAACATCGAACGTCAACGACGGACGCAGCGGCCGAAAGGACACGCCCTCCCCGATCGCCGCTTGCGCGGTGAAATTGTCGACGATCGTCATGCCGACGCCCTCACGAACCAGTGCGGACGCAATATAGAAGGTCCGCGCGGAAGCCACCTCGGTGAGATCGAGTTCCATCCGCCCCAGCTCACCGCGCAGAAGCTCTCCGATCGGCCCGCTATGAGCGACGCTGATGAAATCACGATCGGCCACCATTTCGAGCGGGATCCGCGCAGGCGCGTCGGGCACCTCCGCCTCGCGGTACAGAAGACCCAGTTCGCCCTCCCCCAGCCATCTGGTGGTCACGGGCAGCCCCTTCGGCACTTCGAAAGCGATCACCAGATCCGTCTCCCGCTCGTAAAGCCGGCGGGCGATCTCATCATGATGCACGGTTTGCAGGTCGAAAAAGACTCCCGGCGTGGCGCGCATGAACTCCGCCACCGATTGCGGCAATAATTTGAGCCCCAGCGATGGCAGTGCGGAAATCCGCAAGGTCACGCCAATTCCTCTGCGCATGTTCTTGCTTGCATGCTTCAGCGCCATCACCCGCGCCTGGATATCCGCGACATCGTTGAAAAGCGCGTGCGCCTCCTCGGTCGGAATCAACTTTCCGCTGTTCCGAAGGAAGAGCGGGAAGCCAAGCAATTGCTCGGCATGGCGGAGCGTCTTGGTGACCGATGGCTGCGAGACGTTGAGTATGCGCGCCGCGCCCGAGATGGACCCGCTGACATAGACGGAATGAAAGATGTCGATATGTCGGAGGTTCATCTGCCCAATCCCGCCTGTTCCAATGGGCAGGACCGGACGAGCCCGCCGCTCGCCCGCCCCCTCAACGCCTTAGGAGCTGTTCGAAGGTCTGGTTGCCGATCGGATAAGCCTGCCATCCGTCCAGATCGAAATGCCACCATTCCTCCGGATAAACCGTGAAGCCATTTCCTTCCATCGCCGATCGCAATACCTCGCGCAGCCAGCGTTGCTCGTCGCTGCCGCCGACATAATCGGTATAGGATCGGCTCGAAAATTCGTCGTAACGGCCGGTCGTGACGATCGGTTTGCCGGTGTTCAGGTCGACCATCGTCAGATCCACCGCCGCGCCGCGATTGTGCCGCGATCCCTGCCGGGGATCGGCGACGAACATCCGGTTCTGCGGTGGGGTCGCATCCCAGAAAATCTTGGTGACGTACCACGGCCGATAGGCATCGTGGATCAACAGTCCGAAGCCTTGTTCGCTCAGCGTCCGGTTGATCCGCCCCAATGCCGACGCCGCCGGACGCTGCATGAACGCGCCCGCGCTCTCGTAGATCGGATGCCCGGTGAAATTGTTCGGCGTCGCATAACGTATATCCAGCCGGATGGCGGGCGTCAGCGCCTGCACAGAGACCAGGTCCGATGCACGCGCCGCAATGGGCTCCGCCGGCGGCGTGGCGGCGAGCGCCTCGCGGCGCAGGTCCGAGATCCCGGTCCGCATCGTCGCGCGAACGGCGGCCTCGGCCTCCGCCCCGAAATCGCGCCGCGGAAAGCGGATGCCGCCAAGCAGCGCGGCCGTCACCGCGCCATCCTTCCCGCGCTCGAAGCGTAGTTGCTCATGCGGGTACAGGCCACGATCGGTCGGGAAGGCGTAGGTGTCTTTCGCGACGCGGGTCAGCGGTCGCCAGTCGACCCACTCGATGCGCGCATAAGGTTTTCCGTCGCGCTGATAGATGCGCAGGATGTTGTGGTCGAAACCATATTCGCCGATGAGCGCCGCCAGTTCGGCATCGGGCGCTGGCGGCCTGCGCCATTCCTCCCGCCGGTAGCGTCGGCCATCAAGCTCCACCCACTGTCCGCCCGGATCGAGCGCAAGGCGATCGTCGAAGGTCTGCGCATCGTCGATCAGGAAACGCCCCTGCGCCTCGCGTACTTCCCCCGCCAGTTCGGGCGCATCCAGCACGAGCCCGCCTTTGTAGACCCGCAAATTGACGCTGTCGTCACCGTTGACGAAGCGCCCGGAGAGGAGCGCCGCGCGCTTCCCGTCGACCGGCGTCGATCCGATCCATTCCGGCACGGGCGCCCCCCGCTTCGCGGCAAGGAGACTGCTGAGCGCGAACTCTCCCAGTCGGCGCGCGCTTGTGCCCGCGTCGATCGTGCTGAACACTACCACCCCCAGTCCGGCCTCGGGCGCGAGTCTTACGTCGGTGGCAAACCCATACACCGCCCCGCCATGCCCCACGATACGCTGGCCCGCCGCCTCGCCGAGCGCGAAGCCCAGGCCATAGCGTTTGCTGTCACCCCCCGGATATTGCGGTTGCCACATCTTCTCCAGCGTATCCGGCCGCAACAACGCTCCGCCCGTCGACAATGCGCCGCGATTGAGCAGCGCCTGGACGAACCGCCCAATATCGTTCGTATCGGTATAGAGGCTGCCCGCCGCCGGGGTGCCCAGTTCGAGTGGCGGCGCATCGAAGCGCGGCCCATCGAACGATGCCATCTGGGATCGCGCGACCGGATGCTTCGACGCCGCACGCGACAATATGCTGGCCTTCATGCCGAGTGGCGACAGAACCAGTTCGTCGAGAGCTCGCTCGAATGACGTCCCCATCACATGGGCGACAACCTCGCCAACCACGGCGATCCCGGCATTCGAATATTTGGTGACGGTGCCGGGCCGCGCGACCAGCGTGGTCTGAGCGAGGCTGGCGACCGTGTCCGCCTGCCCTTTCTGCGCATCGTCGAAATAGTTGCCGCGCGGTGGCTCGCGCACCAGGCCACTGCGGTGTGCCATCAGCTGGCGCAGCGTGATCGGTACGCCGAAGGGATTGCGCGGATGGAAATCGGGTAGGTAGCGCGTCACCGGCGCGTCGAGATCGACCCGGCCCTGCTCCACCAGCTTCATCACCGCGATGTCGGTCAGCAATTTCGTCACCGAGCCCGCGCGATAGAGGCTGTCGGCCGCGTCCTCGTCCGCACCGCCGCTCCATTTCCGCTGCCAGACGACGCCATCGCGACTGATGAGCGCCACGGCGATCGAGGGAACCTGCTTGCCCGCGATCTCGGCCTGCGCCGCCATCTCAACCCGCGCCCCGATCGCGGCAAACTGCTGTGCGGTCAACGGTGCATCAGCCGGAGCAGGAGCAGCCGTGGCGCTGGATGCGACAGCAACGGATAAAGGCGCCACGCATAACAGCAGCCCGTTCGCCAGCCAGGCGCGCGATCGTGAAATCGGTTCCATCATCATCTCCTCAGCGGACGCGAAATTTTTCATATTCTGAATTTTTGTCAATGCAGGATGAAAATTAGAAAAAATCGATACGATTTTCCATTCAGGTTGAAGCGCTGAGCCGGGAACCCTAGGTTTACGCGTGGTAAATCGGGTGCCTGACAGGATGGGCTTCGCCTGCTAGATCGCAGTGAACGCGAGGAAGGATCACAATGTCTGCGGCCAATTTTCAGAATCGGGAAAGCGATCGGACGGTGGTGCCCGAACCCACCGATCCGGGGGCGGTCTTGCGACAGTTCCGCACCGAGCAGAAAATGACGCTCGCCGAAGTCAGCAAGCGTACCGGCCTGCCGATCTCCACGCTGTCGAAGATCGAAACCGGCAAGATGCCGCTAAACTACAGCAAGCTGCTTCGGTTGAGCCAGGGCCTGAATCTCGACATTACCCGGCTGTTCGCCGACGCCAACCCGCTACCCGGCCCGGCACCGACGCCGCCGACGAAGACCAGCGGACGCCGCAGCTTCACGCCGGCGCAGAGTGGCCCGTCGATCCGCACCGCCACCTACAATTATGTGTATCCAGCGGCCGACCTGCTTCACAAATCGCTCAATCCGATGGTGATCGATGTCCGCGCCCGATCGATTGAGGAATTCGGCGACCTTATGCGCCACCCTGGCGAGGAATATGCCATGGTGCTTGAGGGGGAATGCGAGTTCCACTGCGACCTGTACGCGCCGGTTGCGATGAAGCAGGGGGATTCGATCTATTTCGATGGCGTTATGGGCCATGCCTATGTCGCGGTCGGTAACGCGCCATGCCGCATATTGTGCGTGTGCTCGGTTGGCGAAGATGAGCTCAAACCTTTACTTCGTCCGATCGGTGCGGGCTGACAATATTCCTGGTCGAGCCGATCGCACCACAGCCTCTCGTCACGCCGGACAGCCGCCAGGCCCGCAAGCGCGCCTCGCCTCCCTTGCTCTCGATCCTTGCTCTCGATAAAATTTCTGATTAGGACTTATTTGTCACGAAAAGAAAATTCTATCGGGGAGCGGCTGGATGCAGTTTTGGAGCGCGCTGAATCGTTATCTGCTGCCGGGCCTGGCCTTCAAAGCCGTGGTGATCGGCGGCGGATATGCCACCGGACGCGAGCTGGTCGAATTCTTCATGCCGGCGGGCCCGGTCGGCGGCCTGCAAGGCATGCTGCTGGCGACGCTGATCTGGAGCATTGTCTGCGCGCTGACCTTCCTGTTCGCGTTCAGAATCGGCGCCACGGATTACCACAATTTCTTCCGTAGCCTTCTGGGGCGGTTCGATTTCCTGTTTGAAGTGATCTACTTCGCCTTTCTCATTCTGGTGCTGTCGGTTTTCGGCTCAGCCGCGGGAACGCTTGGAACCTCGCTGTTCGAATTGCCCCAGATCGTCGGAACACTGGCGCTGATAGCGCTCACGCTCGTCGTCGTGGCGCTCGGGCAAGGCGCGGCCGAGAGCCTGTTCAAATATGTCTCGGTGCTGCTGTACGGCGTCTATGCGATTTTCCTCGTCCTCTGCCTTTCCTATTTCCTGCCGGAAATCCGCGCAGGCCTGAATCAGACGGCCCCAACCACCGGCTGGGCGACGGGCGGCATCACCTATGCGTCTTATAACGTCATCGGCGCGGTGCTGATCCTGCCGGTGCTTCGGCACCTGAAATCCGATCGCGACGCCGTCATCGCCGGCCTTCTGTCCGGCCCGCTGGCGATGATCCCGGCACTCGCCTTCTTCGTCTGTCTCATCCCCTTCTATCCGAACATCCTGCATGAGCCGCTGCCGTCGGATTTCGTCCTGAAGGCTTTGAACTTCCCCGCTTTCCACTTCGCGTTTCAGGCGATGGTGTTCTTCGCGCTGCTCGAATGCAGCGTGGGCTTCGTCCAGGCGTTCATGGCGCGGCTCGACGTTCATAACGAGCACCGCGGCCGCCAGACGCCGCAATCGCTGCGTATCGTCGTGCCGGCGGCGATCACGCTGGGTTCCGTCTTCATCGCCGCGAATGTCGGCCTGGTGGAGCTGATCGCCCAGGGATATCGCACGATGGGCTATGCGATCCTGCTGATCTACGTGGTTCCGCTGCTGACGATCGGCGTCGCCCGCCTGCTGCGGCGAAGGCCAGATCCCCGCGTCGTCGAAGAAGGCGCCTCCTGACGCCCCAGAATACCGCCCCGGACGTCACCGGGCGCGATCGTCCCCTCGCCCCGGTCAGCGCATTGTAGCAATGTGCTGACCGGGGCTTTTCCGTGCATGGTCGGCTATTCCTGTGGAAGCCCCCGATATCCAGCAGCGTGCGCACCATCCCAACGCCTCAGGGCGGTACCCTCCCCCCGCTGTGGAACGGTCGACGGAAGAGCCCCCCACTGCTCCTTGTCCGCTCGCGCAGCTGCGCCGGCGGGTCTCTCCGGGCGATCATGGTGAAAATGCCCCCCAGGTTGCACCGGGCACAAAAAAAGGGCGGCGACCAGTTGGTCACCGCCCGAGTGCTATTCTGGCGTGCGCGAGGGAGCGCTCAGAATTTCAGTTTCACACCTGCCGAATAATAGCGCCCGATCACATCATAGTTCGGGTTGGTATAGGGGGTGTATGGGGGCTTCGCGTCGAACATATTGTTGACGTTGCCGAACAGCGTGAACTGGTTCACCTTGAACTGCATCCCGAAGTCGAAATAGGTACGGCTGCTGATATCATTGTTGAGGATCGGCTTACCATTCGCGCCCCTCAGCGTGGCGCTATAGATGCCACCAGCGACATAGCGCGCGCGCAAATCGGCGCCGAAGCCGGCATCGGAATAGCTTAACGCGCCCGTCACCCGCCATTTCGGCGTGGAGAATGCGGTATCCCCGCCGACTACACCAGCGGCATCGACGCCGTTGACCAGCAGATCGAAGACATGGTTGGCGACCACACGCGCCGTGACCGTGCCATCGCCCACCCGCGTCCGATAAGAGCCTTCGATATCGAGCCCGCGCGTCTTGTATGACGCGAGATTACGATAAGCGATGGAGATCGACTCGATCGTGCCGTCAGCCTTGCGCGTAATGACGCCGCCGCAGGTCGGATCGGTCGGTGCGCCCAGCTTGCACTGCGAGAGCGTATCCTGCGCGGTAACGGTGGTGATCACATTGTCGATAGCGATCGAATAGTAATCGACCGACACACTGAACCCCTTGAGATACCGGGGCGAATACGATCCACCCAGGGTCAGCGTGTGCGATATTTCAGGTGTCAGCTTTGCGTTGCCGCCGGAATAGAGGAAGACGTTCGCCTGCTGGATGTTGAGATACGGATCCTGGACGTTTCCGATATTCGTCGATCGGTTGAGAAAATATTCGACGATGCTGGGCGACCGGATATCGCGCGAATATACCGCGCGCAGCAACAGATCGTTGACGACGCGCAACGTGCCACCGGTCTTCCACGTCCATATGCCGCCGCTGGTGCTGTAATCGGAATAACGCGCCGCGCCGTTCACCTCGAGGTGCACGGTATCGGTCACGTCGATCAGCGGCATATTGACCTCGCCGAACACTTCCTTGACGCTGAACGCGCCATTGGTCGGCGCAGAATTGAGCGTCGCGAACGCCTTCGCCAGCGACAGCGGATCGATGAAATTCGTGGTCAGCTTCTCCCACCGCCAGTCGGTGCCGAACGCGATATCGACCGGGCCAGCAGCCATGGAGAATGGCTGGCCATGAACGCTCGCGCCCGCCGCATCGAGCTTGTTGGTGACGATGGACTGATTGGCGCCGAAAGCATAGGCTTGCGCGGCAGCCGAAATATTGCCGTTACCGAGCAGGTTGATCGGCACGCAGGCAGGATCGGTAGCCGTCACCGCGTTGATACGGCAAGTCGGCACGCCATTCACCAATACGGCATCGACCGCGTTGTTGAAGCGGGTAGTGATCCGTTGATTGTAGAGCGATTGATCGGATCGTGTCTCGCCATGATCGTAATAGACGTCATAGCCCCATTTCTCGCCAACGGTGCCCTTCAGCCCGATCGCACCTTCCAGATTGCGGCGGGTATATTTGAAGTTGAGTACCCGCTCGGGACCCACGTCATCCAGGATGCGCCCAAGGACGAAGGGAGTAGTGACGCCGCTCGCAGCGAGCTGCGCGCGCGCCGCCGCCGTGAGAAACGCGTTGTCCGCCCTGATTACCGGGGTCGGCGTTTCCGGGAAGAAGCCATAATCGCCGTGCATCCGGTTGAAATTGCCGTTCGCCCAGAGTTTCAGCGATTCGGTCAGTTCATAGGTCGCGCGGGCGAACACGTTTGTCCGCTGGTACGGCGACGAGACCGCGACATAGTCGTAGATGTTCTGCCCGTTGCCACCGACCGTAAACTGTCCTGCCGTCTGGCTGCCCAACGGGAGCGGGCCCACGCTGCCATCCGGGTTGAACACGAGATTATACGGCGCGGCGGTGAGGCCAAGGATCGATCCGCCGCGATTGACGATGGTATAATTTACGTCGTTGGCCAGGATAAGCTGGCCGTCCGAGCGCTGGAAGACGCCCGCTTCCAGATTGGGGCGGCCCTTGCGGCTCAAGATGCCCTTCTCGTCGGTATAGTCGGCGCCGACCATGAAATGGCCGCGGCCGCCGGCGAACGTCGTGCCCCATGCACCGTCGACACTATAACGCATCCCGTCGCCACGCGACGAGACGCCCGTCTGCGCACCGAGACGCACACCCTTCATCTCATCATCGAGAATGATGTTGACGACGCCGGCAACCGCGCCCGAACCCCAGGCAGCAGAAGCGCCGCCGGTTACGACGTCCACGCGCTTGATAAGGCTCTGCGGCACGGTGTTGAGATCGGTACTGCCTATGAACCGGTGCCCATCGAGCAGCGTCAGCGTCCGCACCGCGCCCAGACCGCGCAAATCGGCGTTCGAGGTGCCGCTGGTGGTATTGCCGACAGTCGTGGAGGGGGTAGAGGTCGCGCGGAACTGCGGCATATCGTTCAGCACCTGCGCGATGCTGGGGCGATTGCCGAGGCGCAACTCGTTCTCGCTGATCACCGTCGTCGGCGTCGGGGCATCGAAGCCCAGCCGCTGAATGCGCGACCCGGTTACCACGATGTCCTGATTGGGATCACTGCGCTCGGCTTCCTCACGGTCGGGAGCGGCGTCGCGCGCCTCCGGCGCGGTCTGCGCCACTGCCGTGGCTGAACTCAATATCACCGAAAGGGCCGTGCCCGCCGACCAGAATACGCGTTTCGCTCTCATTAAACTCCCCTCTATGTGTGTGGACAGTGCCGCATCGGCTATTTCCGATGTCGCGCCGCTGGCTGATTACCTCCCGCAACAACAGCAATCCGATCGGGGTTGAGCACGCCGTATTGGAGAATGCAATCCCAATTCGGCTGTAAATGCTAATCCTGAAATCTGGTAGCCGCGGACGAACGCCGCGCCGCAACCAATCGAATTTCGATAATTTCAGGAATATTATATGTATTTTCAGAGTTTTATATAAAATCATAAAATCATCCGAGCGATGCGTGGGGCAATCAGGGCGATAAATCCTGATCAGAGAATTTTCACATATTGAAAATTCCTGAGTCTGACGCCATAAGCCGCCGATCAGGAGAAGGGTGCAGATGATGCCAAACGTCGACACGCCGGGTCACCGGTCCCGTACCAGGCGCTGGCTGACGCGCATCGGCAAGGGCGTGCTCGTCCTGCTGGCCCTCGTGGTCGCCGCCGGCGCCATTTACGAATGGATCGGTCGGCGGAATGCGAATCGGGATTACCCGCCACCCGGCAAGCTGGTCGATATCGGCGGTCGCAAAATGCATCTCGACTGTCGCGGATCCGGGTCGCCGACCGTGGTGTTCGAATCCGGGCTCGGCTCCGGTGGATCGACCGATTGGCGACTGGTGCAGGACAAGATCGCCACCGTCACGCGCGCGTGCAGCTATGACCGGGCCGGCATCATGTGGAGCGATGGCAAATCGACGCCGCAGGATGGCGCAGCGGTCGCGGATGATCTTCACGCCACATTGAGCCGCGCCGGGATAACCGGCCCCCTCGTGCTGGTCGGTCATTCGATCGGCGGCCCCTATACGACGATCTACACCGCCAAGTTCGGCGATCAGGTTGCGGGGCTGGTGCTCGTCGATCCCACGCACCCCGATCAGATCACCCGCCTGGGCGCGCTCACCAAGGCCAATCTCCATCCTAGCAGCGTCGTTGGCATTTTGCGCGTTGCGGGGGCGTTCTCGTGGATGGGCGTGCCGCGACTGATGGCGTCGCGCGGCGCCTCTCCAAAGTTCACGCAGCAAACCAACGCCGAGGTCGCCGCGCATGGCAGCCAGTCGATCAACGGGTCTCTGTCCGAGGTCGAGGGATTCGACCGGACGCTCGATCGGGCGCGCGCGTCGCACAATTTCGGAAACCGGCCGCTGATCGTGCTGACCTCGATGGCGCCGCTCCAGCCCGCCGCGCTGAAGATGCTGGGCCTGCCGGCGGCAGGCGGGGTGCGCTTCAAGGATACATGGCGGCAATTGCACAGCGAGATGAGCAAGTGGTCTACCAGAGGCGAGCAGAGGATCGTCCCTGACGCCACTCACTATATTCAGGTCGACCGGCCGGATGTCGTCATCACCGCCGTGGATGACGTGATCCGAACGGTTCGCGCCGATGAAGCGAAGGCACGCGGCAAATGAGCAAGCCCGGCCTGCACTCACTCCCGACCATTCGTCATCTGCTTATGAAGGACGTCCGTATGCCACGCTTTATCCAGCGCGCCAGCCTCTCCGTGATCGCGATGCTACTGGCCGCGCCCGCGCAAGCCGCCTCGATCGCGAGCCCTGCCGACCTCGGCACGGCAGTTTCGGCACAGATTGCGTGCGCGAGCATCTTCGTCGCGGGCCGCAAGGAGGAGGATGTGCTGCGCGATGACGTCCACGCGCTCGCGCCGTTCACGCAGGCCGTGACGCTCGCCGTCGACCGCAAGGGTCGCACCGTGACCGCATCGGCGCCAGACGCGGCAACGCGAACCGCTTTGTACCGGCCTGCGGTCGGCTGCACCCTGCTCACGGACACCAACGCGCGCGCCGCACTGGAGCGCCAGGTTGCCCGCTTGCCTGCCGCCAAAACACGCCCGGCCCTCCCCTGGCCGCAAGGAGACGGCCCCCGCACCCCGGTGATCGCCAGTGAAACGCTGGCAGCGGCGGTCAACGCCGCCTTCGTGGAGCAGAACAAGGCTGGCTATCCCGATACGCGCGCGATCGTCGTGGTGCAGCATGGGAAGATCGTCGCCGAGCAATATGCACCGGGCTTCGATCGCGACACCCGCTTGCTGGGCTGGTCGGCAAGCAAGAGCATCGCGGGGACGTTGGTTGGCCTGCTGGTCGATGATGGCGTGCTGAAGCTCGACGCGCCGGCGCCGGTACCCGAATGGCAGCACGAAGGCGATCCGCGCCGCGCGATCACGCTGCAGCAGTTGCTGACGATGTCCAGCGGGCTCCGCTTCAAGGAGCCTTATGTTCCGGGCTCGGATTCGATCCAGATGCTGTTCGATTCATCTGATATGGGGAAGCTGGCCGCCTCGCTGCCGCTCGAACATCCGGCAGGCTCGACCTGGAGCTATTCGTCCGGCACCAGCAATATCCTGTCCGGCATCGTCACGCGCGCGACGGGGGGATCGCTGGACGCGGTCACCCGTTTCGCCCGCAAGCGCCTGTTCGAGCCGGCGGGCATGGCGAGCGCGCTGATCGAACCGGACGAGTCGGGTGTGCCGGTCGGCAGTTCCTATGCCTATGCCACCGCGCGGGATTGGGCGCGCTTCGGCCTGCTTTATCTCCACAACGGAATGGTCGGGGATAAACGCGTTCTGTCGCAGCAATGGGTGGATTTCATCCGTACGCCGACAAAGGCCGGGCCGCGCCCGGTATATGGTGGCCAGTTCTGGCTCAACCGTGCCGAGGAGAGCGGCGAGCGACGGCGGATTCTCAAGGATGTGCCGGAAGATGCCTTCATGGCGATGGGGCACAGCGAGCAGATGATCGCGATCATCCCGTCGCTAGACACCGTGATCGTCCGGATGGGCTGGACGCCGGAAGGCCAGCGCTTCGATCATAACAAGTACATGGCCGGCATCATCGCGGCGCTGCCCAAGGCTGATGGCACGCCATGATCCGTTCGCGCTGACAGCGCCCACGAAATACCGGCCCCGACAACACATGTGCCCCTCGCGGCGATGAGCCGCCCGCGGCGACACGATGGGAGAATATTGGCTCATGCGATCTGTAACCGCCCTCGCAGCCGCGCTGTTAATGCTAGGCGGCAGCGTCGCGACCGCCCAGCGCCCCGCAACGCCAGCCACCGCCCCGGCGCGCCTGGCAACGCCCCAGGCCGCGCCGGCGGCGGAGCCCCGGTCGCTCGACAAACAGGACGTCGACGCCTGGCTCGACGGCTATATGCCCTTCGCGCTGAAGCGTGGCGATATCGCGGGCGCTGTCGTCGTGGTGGTAAAGGACGGGCAGATACTCACCCAGCGAGGCTTCGGCTATGCGGACGTAAAGACGCGATCACCGGTCGATCCGGCGCGCACGATGTTCCGCAACGGCTCGGTGTCGAAACTCCTCACCTGGACGGCGGTGATGCAACAGGTGGAAGCGGGCCGGATCAACCTCGATGCCGATGTGAACACTTATCTCGATTTCAAGATACCACCCAAGGACGGCAAGCCGGTGACCATGCGTCAGTTGATGACGCACACCGCCGGGTTCGAGGAACACGCCAAATATGTGATGTTCAGCGACCCCAGGAACTTCCTCCCGCTCGGGCAATTCGTGAAGACGCAATTGCCACGGCGCATCTATGCGCCCGGCACGACGCCATCCTATTCGAATTACGGCACGACACTGGCGGGTTACATCGTCGAGCGCGTCAGCAAGACGCCGTTCAATGACTATATCGAACGCCATATCTTCACGCCGCTGGGCATGAAACACTCTACCTTCCGCCAGCCGCTGCCAAAGGCACTCGCGCCGTTCATGGCCTCGGGATATCGTGTCGCTTCCGGCAGCGCGCAGAAATTCGAATATCTGCCGACGGTGCCCGCCGGCGCGCTATCGGCATCCGGCGTGGATATGGCGCGGTTCATGATCGCGCATCTCGATCAGGGCGCCGGGCTGATGAAGCCACAGACCGCACGAATGATGCACGATACGCCGCTGACGCTCCTCCCCCCGCTCAACCGGATGGAGCTGGGCTTCTTCGAAAGCAATATCAACGGCCGTCAGGTGATCGGGCATCTGGGCGACACCGTTCAATTCCACACCGCGCTCCATCTGTTCATGAATGAAAAGGTTGGCCTCTTCGCCTCGTTCAACAGTTGGGGGGAAGACACCGCGATCGGCCCGGTACGCCACCAGTTATTCGAGGAATTCGCGGATCGATACTTTCCGCCCATCGGCGCACCCGATGGCCGGGTGGACGCCAAAACCGCCGCCGAACACGCCAAACTGCTGGTCGGCCGCTGGATCAAGAGCCGCCGCGCGGACACCACCCTTCTCGCCTTCCCGAACCTGCTCGGCCAGGTTTCGGTGACGCTCGACGCTGAGGGCAATCCGGTCATTCCCGTGGCCCGCAATGCCAACGGCAAGCCAATGAAATGGGTCGAGATCGCCCCATTCGTCTGGCGCAACGCCGATGGCCATGATCGCCTTGCCGCCAAGGTCGTGGACGGCAAGGTGGTGCGCTGGAGCACGGATTCGACGTCTCCATTCCTGGTATTCGATCGCGTGCCGCTGTCCAGATCCGGCGCCTGGATGATACCGGCGGTGATCGCGAGCCTCGCGATCCTGCTGCTCACCGTCCTGCAATGGCCGGCAGCCGTCCTGGTCCGCCGCCACTATCGCGCCCCGCTCCGCCTGCAGCGCCGCTCGCTGCTCGCCTATCACGGCGTCCGATTGACGGCCGGCCTGGCGATCGCCCTGACGGCGGGCTGGATGATCGGCTTCGGCCTGCTGGAACCTGTCCCCGCGTTCGACCCGTGGCTGTGGCTGCTGCAGATCGGCGGACTGATCGTCCTTGTCGGCGGCATCGCGCTGGCGGCCTGGAACATGATGTTCGCCTTCGCGGAACGGCGTAGCCGGTTCAGCCGGCTCTGGAGCGTGCTCATCCTGGCCGCCCTGCTGATGCTCGGCTACACGGCATGGACCTTCGGCCTGCTCTCCCTGTCGGTGAACTATTGATGCCCCGGCTGAAGCTGCATGTCGCGGTAGAGCCCCTGCGTCTCGCCGCCCCGTTCCGCATCGCCCGGGAAGTGATCGAGGCGCGAGATGCGATCCTCGTCACCCTCGACGACGGCCACCATATCGGGCGCGGCGAGGCGAGCGGCGTCAACTATATCGGCGACAACCTGCCGCAGATGCTCGCCGCGCTCGATCAGGCACGCGAAGCGATAGAGGCCGGTGCTCCGCACCGGGAACTGCGCTCGATCATGCCGCCAGGTGGTGCCCGCAACGCCGTCGACGCGGCATATTGGGAACTTGAGGCCGGACGCGCGGGAAGGCCGGTCTGGGCGGTCGCTGGAATGGAGTCGCCCCGCGCGCTGCGCACCACCTTCACGCTGGGGGCCGACGAACCGGCGAAGATGGCGGCGGGCGCGATCGCCTATGACCACGCCCTTTCGATCAAGATCAAGCTGACTGGCGACCTCGACCTGGATATCGCGCGCGTAAACGCTGTGCGCGCCGCGCGACCAGATGCGTGGTTGGGCGTCGATGGCAACCAGGGCTTCGCCAGCACCGATCTCGAGCGGCTGGTCGCCGCGATGGTCGCCGCGCGGGTGTCGCTGATCGAGCAACCGCTGGCGCGCGGCCGTGACGCAGAACTCGACGGCCTCGATTCACCGATCCCGCTCGCCGCGGATGAGAGCTCGCAGACGCTGGACGATCTCCCCGCACTGTGCGGCCTGTACGACGTCTTCAATATCAAGCTCGACAAATGTGGCGGGCTTACCGAGGGCCTGATGATTGCCGAAGCCGCACGCCAGGCGGGCATGAAGGTAATGGTTGGCAGCATGGTGTGCAGCAGCCTCGGCATGGCGCCGGGCTTCGTGCTGGGGCAGCTTTGCGATCTCAACGATCTCGACGGCCCAATCTTCCTGAAGGAGGATCGGACGCCCGGCGTCGTCTATCGCGACGGAACCATCTGGTGCGATGAGGAAGTATGGGGCGGCGGCGTCAAGGTAGCCGCCTGACCCGGTAGGGTTCTGGCGTGGGCGGGGGCGTCGCCTCCCCCGCCCGCCTTCAGCAGTCAGCTACAGCTATGGCGCAGCGCGACACCTGGCCGCGCCGACGTGGTCTTGCCGCCGCGCAGCACCGCCACCCCGTTGACGATCACATCATCGATCCCGCTCGGGGATGCGACGGGCTTCTCCCAGCTACTACCTTCCTCCACCTTGTCGGCATCGAAGATCGTGACATCGGCGCGCAGCCCCTCGCGCAGCACGCCGCGATCGGCGAGCCCCATCCGCTGCGCCGGCCACGACGTCATCTTGCGCACCGCATCCTCCAGCGTCAGCACATGGCGCTTGCGGACATAGTCGCCCAGGATACGCGGGAAGGTGCCGTAAGCGCGCGGATGCGGCAACCCGAGCGCGTCCAGTTCTCCGAACTTCGCGGTTGCCCCGGCATCGGTGCCGATGCTGGTCCAAGGCTGCTTCAACGCCAGTTCGATATCTGGCTCGTCCATCATGAAATAGAGGCCATAGGCGCGGTTGGGGAGCGCGTTGAGCAAGATATCCCACGCTACGTCAGCGGGATCGCGCCCCACGGCTTTGCCGATCGCGGCGAGGCTCTGCCCACGATAGCGATCCATCTTGGGATCATAGGCATTGGCGAGGACGACATGGTCCCAGCCGCCGGACGCCTCGACCAGATTGGACCAGCCCGGCAGCGAACCGGCGGCGACCTCGCGCTTGATCCGTTCACGCACCTTCGGATCGCGCAGCTTTTCGTAACCGGCCTTCGCGCCCTCCGCGAACACCCAGTTCGGCACGGTGATGTCCAGCCCGGTCCCGCCAGCGGTGTAGGGATAGAGATCCGCGGCGATATCCACGCCCCGAGCACGCGCAGCGGCGATCCGCGCAAGCGCCTGCGGCATCAGCTTGCCTGCCAGCGGGCGATACGCCGCCTTCAGGTGGAATATCTCCACCTTTGCCCCGCTGCGCTCGCCGATCGCGATGGCTTCGTCGATCGCCTCGATCAGCTTGGCGCTCTCATCGCGCATATGGCTGGCGTAAAAGCCGCCGCATTTCCCGGCGACCGATGCCAGCGCTACCACCTCGTCGGTCGACTGGAAGCTGTTGGGCGGATAGATCAGGGCGGTCGATACCCCGAACGCGCCATTCTTCATGGCGACCGTGGTCTCGGCCTTCATCGCCTCGAGTTGTTCCGGCGTCGGCGTTCCCGCCCCGTCACCCAGCACCTTCAGCCTTGGCTGCGCTGCATTATAATAAGTACCGAAATTTACGGCGATGCCGCTTTTTTCCATGGCAGTGAGATAGTTGCCGATCTCCACCGCGTCGACTGGCGTGCCGCCCTCCCCGGCGATGACGGTGGTGACGCCCATGCGCAGCTTGTTCTCGGCCGCGCCGGATTTGGGCAGCACCTCGCCCGATTGGTCCATCATGTCGATGAAGCCCGGCGAGACATAGCGATTGCGCGCATCGATCTCGTCGCGCCCCTTGCCACCAACCACACCAATCTTGGCTATCCGGCCGTCCTTGATCGCAATATCGGCATAGACCCAGGGATTGCCCGCGCCGTCGAGCACGCGGCCGCCGCGGATGACGATGTCATATTCGGCGGTCGGCACCTGTGCCGGCGTCGCGATAGGGGAAAGCGCAGTGCCGAGCAGCAGCGCGGCTGCGATCGTGAAATGTTTCCTCATGGCGTCCTTCTCTCCGCTTCGATTTTTGCGCATCAGCGCGCCTTCACCGGCGTGAACAGCAGATCGTGGTAATCGTAGCTGAAGTCCGCGATCGGCGAGGCGGCCTTCATCGTGACGCGCTCGATCTTCCCTTCGGCGTCGAGATTGAACGTCACATAAGCCGGTTCGATCGTCCTGTCGTCGAACCGGGTGATGAAGCTGTCATACTGGAAATGATCGAGCCTGCCCGACATGCGCGGCGTCGATTTGAAATCGATCCGCAAGCCGCGCTGGTCGCTCGTCACCGCGATATCGCCGTACCACGGATCGTTATATGTGCCGACATAACCGGAGGTTGGCAGAGACGGGCCGCGAATGGCCGGCTTCGCCGTCTTCTCCTTGGAAGCTGCGAGCCCTGCGGTGACCCGCTGCTTTTTGACGGCTGCGAATTTCGCCGGCCAGTCGCTGGCGGGTTGCCCGAGATAATGGTCGAGCAATTCGAACATCAGCCCGCGCAGGATCTCGCCGTCCTCGCTGTTGATCTCTATCGCCAGACCCACATTCTTTTCGGGGATCAACGCGACGATCGTCTGGAAACCGAAAACCGCGCCGCTGTGCTGCACGATCTTCGTCCCGCGATAGTCGCTCACCACCCAGCCAAGCGCGTAATTCATGAACTGTGCCTGGGTCGCTTTCAGCGCCGCCGGCTCCGATGCGACCGGCATCGGCGTAACGGGCTTCCACATCTGGCTCGCCTGAGCGGTGCTGAAAAGCTGCCCCCCCTGCGGCAACCGGCCCTGCCCTAGTTGAATCTGCAGCCACTTCGCCATGTCGTTCGGGCTGACGGCCAGCCCGCCCGCCGGCGCTGCGTTGCGCCCCAGCCCGTCGTGTTCGTCGAGCAACTCCTGATCGCCAGCGCCGCGCAGGCCACCATTCATCCGCGCATGGGGCTGCGCGCGATCGGTCCTGGCGAACCGATCATCGTCGTCGGCAGTGGAATCGAGCATCCCTGCAGGCTTCAACACCTTATCGCGGACAAAGCCTTCCCATGGCTGCCCGCTAACCGCTTCGATCAACTGCCCGGCGACCATGTACAACACATTGTCATAGGCATAGGCGCTGCGGAAACTGGTCACCGGCTTGAGATAGCGCAGCCGCCGCACCGCCTCCGCGCGCGGGGTATCGCTGCGCGGCACGAACAACAGATCGCCCGCCCCAAGCGCTAGTCCGGAGCGATGGACGAGCAGGTCGCGGATCGTGATTTCGCGCGTTACCCAGGAATCCCACATGCGAAAGTCCGGCAGGTGATCGATCACCCGGTCGTCCCAGCCGATCTTGCCCTGATCGACGAGCACCGCGAGCGCCGCGGCGGTAAATGCCTTCCCGGTCGAACCGGTCGGGAAGATCGTGTGCTCGGTCACCGGATCACCCGACCCGATCCGCTTTTCGCCAAAACCCTTCACCAGCACAGGTACGCCATTCTCGACGATCGCGATGCCCATGCCGGGAACGCCGGTCGCCCGGCGCAACGCCTCCACCCGCGCCTCGAACCCCTTCGGCGGCGCCGCAAGCGCGGTCGCGGGCAAGGCCGCCGAAGCGAGAACGAGCGAGGTGAGGACGTGCTTCATAAGGCCTCCGGATAGTGGCTCAGGCGAGACAGGAATCGATCAGTCGTTCGAACGCGGGGCCACCACGAACCGGATCGGCCACCGGCATATCGTGAAGGCGCGCCAGCTCGGCGATCTCCGCCGCGGCGGTTTCCGGGTCGAGCGCCGCGGTGTTCAGGCTGATGCCCGCGCAACGGATCGCGGGATTGGTCAGGCGGCCCATCGCGATGGTATGCTCGATGACGGTCTGGATCGACGGGAGCGGGAATTGCGGGAGGCCCAAGATCGTCTCGCGCGCCACCTGATGGCAGACGACGAACACGTCGGGCTGGCTGCCGTGCAGCAGTCCCAGCGACACCGCCGCATAAGCGGGATGGAACAACGATCCCTGCCCCTCGACGACATCCCAATGGTCGTCCGCCGCATCGGGGCTGAGCAGTTCGGCCGCGCCGGCCAGGAAATCGGACACTACCGCATCCATCGGCACGCCCACGCCCGCGATCATGATCCCGGTCTGGCCGCTCGCGCGAAAATCGGCGGCGATCCCGCGCGCCTTGATACCGTTGGCGAGCGCCAGGGCGGTGTATTTCTTGCCGAGCGCGCAATCGGTGCCGACCGTCAGAATTCTTTTGCCGCTGCGCTTGCGCCCCGTGCCGGTCGGAATGCCGGCCGGCGGCGTCCGCACGTCGATCAGCCGCCGTCCGAGCCGCGCCGCCTCGCGCGCGAGCACCGGGATTTCGCCCAACCGCTGGTGCATGCCGCTGATGAGATCGAGCCCCGCCTCCAGCGCCTCGACCAGCGCCCCGATCCAGCGTTCAGGGATAACGCCCCCAACATTGGCGACACCGATCAGCAGCGCCCGCGCGCCGCGCTCGTGCGCCGCCACCGGGGTCATCCGCTCGAGCCCCGTGGTGACGGTGCATTCCGGAAGCACGAATTCGCCGACGCAGCGCTCGCCCGCCCAATCGGCGAGGCCGAGCCCGGTTTTGACATAGCCACGCTCGGTCGCGTCACCGAGAAACAGCAGATAGGGCTGCGGGAGCGTCAGCGCGCCGGCTTCGATCGGCTGATGTAGAATCGTCATATTCCTTTTCCAGTAGAATCTCTATTTGGGTATTTTGATCCTAATTGGAAAAATATCAACCGATATATCCTATTCACCATCGATTTGTCGGATGGGAGAATCCAGCAAGTGCAGGAAGAGCGCCGCCATGCCCGCGATCACCGCAAGCAGCGCGAAATAGCTGCTCCGGTCGAGCAAACTCCACAGCCCGCCCACCATTCCCGCAAACAGACTGCCGGTGAAGATCGCGAGATACCACGCCGCCACCGTGGTCGCGCCAAGCCGTGGTGGCGCCAACCGCGCGAACAGGCCCAGCCCGGTCGGCAGCAGGAACAATTCTCCGATCGTAAAAATCAGGAAGAACAACGCGAGCCACAACCAGCTTGCGCGACTGTCGCCCGAGAACCAGGTGACCGCCGACAGCAGGAGATAGGCGAGCGCCACGATCAGCGCGCCGAGCGCCATGCGCCGCGCCGGCGACGTATCGCGGCCAGCCTCCGCGCGCCGCCGCCACCATGACAATAATGGTGGGGTCAGCACCATCACCAGCAAGGGGTTGAGCGACTGAAACCATGTCATCGGGATGGCAAAACTGCCCGCGCGGCGATCGATCCCGCCTTCCGCCCATAGTGCGACCGTATTGCCGACCTGCTCATACGCGCCGCGAAACACCGTGACCGCAAGGCCGATGGCGACCAGCACCAGGACCAACCGGCGACCGCGTCCCGCCTCGGCGTGAAGACCCGTCTCCAGATCAGCTGCTGGTCGCGCATCACTCCGTCTCACGTCCTCCGGCAGATAGCGCTGGCCGGCCAGATAGATCAGCAGCCCGACGAACATGCCGATCCCGGCTGCACCGAAGCCATAGTGCCAGCCATAAAATTCGCCGAGCGTGCCGCAGATCAGCGGCGCCAGGAATCCGCCGATATTGATGCCGACATAATAGACATTATACGCCCAGCCGCGACGCGGATCGCCGGCCTTGTACAGGCTGTTGATCTGGCTCGGCAGGCTCGGCAGGAAGAAGCCATTGCCCAGCGCGATGGTGGCGAGCGCGACATAGAACAGCGTCTCGAACGCCATCATGAAATGGCCCAGCGCCATGATGCTGGCGCCGATGATGACCGCGCGCCGCTTGCCAAGATAGCGGTCCGCGATCACGCCGCCCACGATCGGCGTGAAATATGCGCACGCGGTATAGGCACCATAGACGAACGATGACTGCGGCTGCGTGAACAGCAATTGCCGCGTCATGTAGTAAACCAGCAGCGCGCGCATGCCGTAATAGGAAAACTGTTCCCACATGTTGGTGAGAAACAGGATGGTCAGCCCGCGCGGCTGCCCGAACCAGGTGCGCGCGTCTTCCGCATCATCGACTGCCCCAAGAATGCTGGGGGATTGCGCCGCGATCGGGCTGGTCATGCGGCGACCTGCGACTCCGCACCCCAGATATCCTCGCCACACCAGGCGGTTCCGTCGCGATAGACGATAGCCGGGTCGCGATCCCGCTTCAGGAAGATCGGGCCGTCCAGATCGCAGATATCGCAAAGCTGCCCCAGCACGAAGCTCGGCGCCATGCTCAGCGACGATCCGCACATGTTGCCGACCATTACGCCCAGCCCCACCTCTCGCGCCGCTTTCGCGATCATCAGCCCTTCGGTCAGCCCGCCGCATTTATCGAGCTTGATGTTCACCACCTGAAAACGGCCGACCAGGCCCGGCACATCCGCCAGCGTCAGCGCGCTCTCATCCGCCGCGAGTGGAATCGGCGAGCGATAGCCTGCGAGATCTTCCTCCCTGCCCCGCGCCAGCGGCTGCTCGATCAGCGATACATTCTCCTCCACCATCGCCGCGACCAGCGTGTCGAGATCCGCGATCACAAACCCCTGGTTGCCATCGACGCCCAGCCAGACATCGGGCCGCGCGGCGCGGATCGCACGCACCCGCGCGATGTCGAGATCGAGGTCGCCGGTCAGCTTAATCTTGATCGCCTTGAGCGGACCGAACAGGATGGCGCGCTCCGCCATCACGGCGGGATCGTCCGCGCCAAGCGTGAACGTGGTGACGACGGGCTTCACCTCGGGCAGTCCGGCCAGCTTCCACACCGGAATACCGGTCTTCTGCGCCTCCAGTTCCCACAGTGCCGCATCGATCGCATTGCGCGCCCCGCCCGCCGGCAGGATTTCACGCAAGTCGGCGCGATCCACGCCTGCCTCGATATCCGACCGCACGCGCTCCAATTCGGCAAGCATGTGGGGGGCGTCGTCACCCATGTAATAAATGCCGTTGGCCTCGCCGCGCCCGCGATACTCGCCCTCGGTCAGCGTCGTCACGACGCAGTCGACGCCGTCGAACACATAACCCGAAATCCGGAACGGCGCCTTGTAGGGCAGGCGCTCGACCTGCACGCCCAGCGACAATTTGGCCATTGCGGAAAACTCCAGATGTGATTGCTCGATGCGCCTTTCAGGGAGGGTGCCATGCTCCCCGGCACAGCGGCCCTCCCGATCGGTCAGCTCCGCAATATTTGCCACATCAGGACTTTTCAATCCCGTTTAGAGAATTATGTGAAAATGGAGTGAAAAATTGAAAATCAGCGACGACTGTCGCATCAGGCTCGCTTGCGGCCCTCATGCGTTAGCCGATGGATCGCGCCGTGCGATAATTCCGAAAGATCCGTTTCCGGGCTCGACATGACGCCGACAGTGAGCGCTTCGGACGTCCCCTCCGCGCATACATAGGCGTGCCCCATGCCTGAATCGATGTAGATCGACTCCCCCGGCGCGAGATCGATCGGATCGTAAAACTCCGTATGGACGACCAGATTGCCCTCGACGACGTAGATATATTCCTCGCCGGAATGCCGAACGAGATCGCCGAATTCACCGATCGACTTGGCATGGATACGGGTGATCACCGGTACCATCTGCTTCTGGCGCAATTCAGTGCAGACGTAATAATATTCGTAGTTCGGCGTATCGACACGGATCGCGGCGTCGAGCCGGCCTACGCTGCGCCGCCCCATCACAGTGGGGCCATTGTTGTTGTTGTCGGCAAAAAGATCGGCGATGCCGATGTTCAGGCGATCACTGACCTGCTGCAATTTATCATAGGTCAGCGAAAGCCGGTCGTGCTCCACCTTGGACAGGGTCGATACGGGGATGCCGCAGCGTTTGCTCATCTCCTTCAGCGTCCACCCATTGCGCGTGCGCAGACCGGTAATGACGGCCCCCAGGGTCCTGCGGCCAGATACCATGCTCAAGCTCCAAATTCCGGCGGCCCATTACCGTCCGGACGAGATCATCGAGCCTTAAAATGAAATGCTTCGCGCCGCCATCATTTACCGCGCGAACGGCGCGCGGGTCGAGAGACAGTTCACCGCATTGCCAGGTCAGAAAAAAGTCGCGATCGCATCCAGCACGCGGCCCTCGTCATCTACCTCGAACAGGGTTCGCCATTTGTCGAATGTTGTGCAGGGGTGAGAGACACCAAAGCCCAGCTGATCGCCGATCGTGAGTGCGGTCTGGCCGTGCACCGCGATATGCGCGTGCTGATCGGACAGTTTCTCCACGTTGAAAAGGCCAGGAGGAACGCGTTCGACCACGTTTCCCTCCCGGGCCCGCGCGACCATGATCCCGGGCAGATCGGTATCGTGGGAAATATCCCGCTTGCCCAAATTGGCGAACATCAAGCCGGCTTCCGGCCAGGACTGGATTTCCGCCCAGACCTCGAGCGCATTTCGCAAGCCCCCACCGTCGCGAGCCTCGCCCGTGCGCTGGAGCAGGCGCTCGAACGCAAGCTCATAATGGATCGCGTCATGGCTGATATAGCAACCGCTACGAAGCACGATGAGCGGCGTCGCGCCGACATCCGCGGTCTTGAGCCGCCGCGTAACCATGTCGAAGAAACGCGAGCCGCCAGCCGAGAGGATGATCCGGCGCGACGGATCGAACAAGTTCGCCCGCGCGATCGCCTCCGCCGCGCACACCATGTCCGTCAGCAATGCATCGACGTGCGGTTCCATCCCCACATCGCTACCGCCAGGCACGATGCCTTCGAACGTCGCGATGCCCGCCAGGCTCAAGGCAGGCTCCGCCGCGATCTCGCGGGCCAGCGCCAGCGCCGCGTCGCGGCCGCGGACGCCCGTTCTGCCGCCCGCCGCGCCGATCTCGATCAGCACCGGGATCGAACGCTTCAGTCCCGCGCCGATCGCCGCAGCCGCAAGCAGATCGGCGCCATAGCGCGAGTCCACGAATATGAATGGCTCGAACCCCGGATCGGCTACCATCTCGCGCGCCATCCACCCGGCGGCGGACGCCGACACGATCTGGTTGGCATAGATCAGGCGCGGCACGCCGAAGCGGCGATAGAGCCGCAGATGCGCCATCGTCGCGCACGACATTCCCCACGCACCGTCACGCAACTGGCGGTCGAACAATTGCGGCGCCATCGTCGTCTTGCCGTGGGGGCAAAGCGCGACGTCGAACCGCTCCGAAAAGCGCTTCATCCACGCGCCGTTATTCTCGATCGCGGAACGCCGCAGCACCGCCGCCGGCAACTGGAGATCGTCATGCAACGACCAGCCGGCGGCGGCGACGTCACCCAGTCTCATCCCGTCGCAGCCGGGCGGAAGCCCCTTGTCACCGGGGTTTATCCTCATGTCGCGAATTGTTGCGAGGTTCAGCAAAACAGCCTCTCGACCTGCGCGGCTTGCGCGGGACACCGGCAAGCCGACGCAGGTTTCATAAGTTTCGCCGGTGCTTCAGAAATTGAAGCGGATGCCGGCGGTATATTGGCGACCGATCACGTCATAAAGCTGACGCGCCGTCTGGAACTGATAACCGGTGAACGGCGGGTCGTTGTCGAGCGCGTTCAGGATCACCCCGAAGAACGACACCTTCCCGCCATTCGCCATTTTGAACACGGTCAACTCGCCCGAAAGATCGACGTAGAAGCGACCATTCACATGGTTCCAATCCAGCGTCACGTCGTCGCGCGTGATCAGGCCGCCGCCGACATACCGTCCCGTCACGCCGAAGCGATAAGCGTCGGTCGAATAGCTCGCGGTCGCACTGCCCTTCCAATGCGGCGTGCCGCCGGGCCCGTCGAGCACCGGCTGATCGGTATTGCCGGCAAATTTGGTGACATCGTTGTTCTGGCCCACCAGATTGAGCTTGTTGACGTAGCTCACCAGCCCGCGCAGATCGAGCGAACCACCGCCAAGCGGCAGGCGATAGGCCGTTTCGACGTCGATGCCGTTGGTAATGATCTGCTGGAAGTTGACCGGCGCCAGCAGGATGTTGCCGATCCTGCCATCGCTGCCGCGCTGCACGAGCAGGCAACTTGCGGCATCTCCACCATTGCAACGATTGACGATCGTCTGTGCGGTGAGCGAGGCGATCGCGCCGTTCACCTTGATGTCGTAATAATCGATCGAAACGGACAGGCGCGGCACGAAAGTCGGGGTGAGGACGACACCTGCGGTCAAGGTATCGGCTTTCTCCGGCTTCAGATACGGGTTGCCGCCTGTCGTCTGGCTGACGGCATAGGTCGCGCCGGTCTTGGTATCGGTGATCCCGCCAAGCAACGTCTGGCCGGCCGCGAACATCTCGTTGATATTGGGCGCGCGAATGTCGCGTGACCGGGTGGCGCGAAACCGGATACTGCTGTTGACGGCATAGTTGACGCCAACCTTCCACGTCTCGACCGTGCCCGAGGTGCGATAATCCGTGATACGTCCGCCAAGATCGATATCCAGATTCTTGGCCCAGCTCTCACCGACCGCCAGCGGCACGACCGCTTCGACGAACCCTTCCTTCACCGCTTCACGCGCCGAATAAGGCTTCACGTTGCCGACACGGAACAGGCTGGCATTCGGCGTCGCCGAAATCGGATCGGAGGTCACGTCGACATCGAGGTTGCGGTACTGGCCGCCGAACGCGACCGAAACGGGCCCCGCCCAGGTCGAGAACGGCTCGCCGCGAACGACGACATCCGCCACCTGCTGGCGTTGGCGCCATCCGCGAACGGAGGTGCCGGTGATATAGTCGATCGCCTGTTGCGACGCCGAGCCGACGCCGAACAGATTGAGCGGCACGCAGCCATTCGTCGGATTGGTCAGCGTCGAGCGGCAGACGATGCCGCCGTTCATCGGGTTCACCACCGCATCCAGCGCCAGCAGCCGCCGCGCCTTGATCACGTTATCGGTGAACAGGGTCACCGTATCGGTCTTGCCGAAGGAGAAGGAGGCGTCGAAGGTCCACGACCCGCCAAGGCCGCCGCGCAATCCGGTAACCGCCTGCCAGGTCGTCGCCTTCTGCCTGATCGAGCCGACGCCGTAATCCTCGAGGCTGCGCCCGAACGAGAAACTGGTCTCGCCTGCCGTCGCCAGCGCATTGCGTAGCGATTGTGGCAGATAGGCATTGTCGGCCTGGATCGTGAACACATCGTCAGACGGAACGGAGCGTTCGTTGAGACGCGAGCGCGCATAGGTGAAGCTGGCATAGGCGGTCAGCGCGGGGGTGAACTCGAAAGTCACACCGACATAGCCGCTCTCCCGCTTGGTCGGCGCGACCAGCACATAGGGAGATGCGAGCGCGTCACCATCGCCGCCATCCATCGTATTGTCGGCGGTCAGATAATTGCCGTAGCGGAACGGCAGCGTCGTGCCGTTCGGGCCGAACTGAATCCCCTTCAGCACGCCCGAGTTGATGAGACCGCCCGGCGCCGCGAATGACGCGCGCGCATCATTGACGTGGATGAAGAATGGCTGCGACGGATCGGTCGCGTTCGCCGGGTTCACGATCATCGAGCGATTGCCCGCCCATTTGCGCTGGTTCGCATCCCTGATGCCGCTGTTCTCCGCGGCTTCCACCCCGATCAGCAGATGGCCGCGATCCCCGGCGAACTTCGTGCCGATCGCCAGCGAGGCCAGGTAATTGCGATTATCGTTATGGTCGGTGATGCCGCCCTGGATACTGCCGCGCACACCGTTGAACTTGTTGTCGATCTTGAAGTTGACGACGCCGGCGACCGCGTCCGATCCATAGGCCGCGGATGCGCCGCCCGTAACCACATCGACCCCGCCGATCAGCGCCTGCGGTATGAGGTTGGTGTTGATGACGCCTTCCGGCGTGGTCGGCACATAACGCTTGCCGTCGATCAGCGTCAGCGTGCGAAGATAGCCAAGCCCGCGCAGGTCCATGTAATTGCCGCCGGCAAGCTTCGACAGATTGCTGACCGAGGACGGCGTTACGCTTGGCTTCATCGAGGGAAGCTGGTTCAGCGCATCCGCTACGTTGACCGCGCCGACGCGGAGGATGTCGTCAGCGTTCACCGACGTCAGCGGAGTGGCCGAAACGAAACCGGAGCGCGCCACCTGGGAGCCGGTGACAATGATATCGGCGCCCTCGTTCGCCTCGCTGTCGGCCTCCGCGGGTGTCGTCTCCTGGGCATGGAGTGGTGTCGCCCCGAGCAGCGTCGCCAGCGTGATCGCGGTTACCGCACGGGCCGAATGACGGGATGCGATGGTCGTACATAATTCGTTGCGAAAGCGGCGAAATGCCACGCGGCGCCAAGTGGAATTCGACATAAACCCCGTCCTCCTTTGATATGCGTGCGACAGTCGTGTCGTCCCCGCTCAGCGCGTGGCGAAATAGTCGAACAGGCTTCGGCTGACCTCCGCGATCGCGCGCTCCCGCTGCGCCGCCGGCAGGCTGCTGCTCTTGATGAGAACCGCGATCGCCAGGTGTCCACGCTCGCCCGGAAGCGTGATGACGCCGACATCGTTGATCGTGCCGCCAATGGTACCAGTCTTGTGCGCAACCGTCGTTCCGGCCGGCAGAATCCCCTTGATCCGCGCCTGCCCGGTTTCGCAGCGCTCCATCACGCCACGCAGAAAGGTGCGACTCTCCGGCTTCAGCAACGGGCCGGCGAGCAGCTTCGCGAGCAGGTCCACCATCGCCGACGGCGCCGAGCTATCGCGCGGGTCCTTCTCGAACGCGGCGTTTGCGGAATAGGCGGCCTTCTCGATCTCGGCGTCAGTCGTGCCCCGCGCCATCACGACCTTGACGAATGGAGAGCCGGCCGGAACCCCGTAAAAGTCATTGAGCAGGCCGTTCACATCGCGATCGACCTGCATGTCGGTGATGCCGTTGGCCCGCAGCCACGCGGTAACAGCCGCGGGGCCTCCCGCCAGCGCGAGAACCTTGTCGGTCGCGGTATTGTTGCTCTGCGTGAGCATCAATTCGATCAGGTTTGCGACCGAAAGGGTAATGCCGGGATGAATCAGCCGATTGGCCACCTCGCCGGTCCGATCGACGTCGTCCTGCGTGATCGTCACCATGCGATCGAGGCGCATCTGCCCCTTGTCGACCAGCGACAGCAGGGTGCCGGCGACGGACACCTTGAACGTGCTCGCCATCGGGAAGCGTTCCGAACCGGCGACCGCCCCGCCCTCCCCGGTTTCGAGCAGCCGGAATGCCACGCCGATCCGGCCCTGGATCTGTTTTTCAAGGGCGGCGACCTGCAGGCTCGTCGCTTGCTGGATCGACGCCGCGACCGGGCGTGCCGGGGCAGCGGTGGGGCTCGCGGGCAGCGGTTCCGCGCTGGCGGATGTCGTGGACAGCGCAATCAATGCGATATGGGCGAAGAGCTTCAGCATAACCCCCTCATGGTAAAAGTGAAGCGCCGTTTCCGGAACGCACCAGATTCTCTGTATGGAGAATAATTTTCACGATTACGGAATTATGTCAATTCACCTTTTCTCGAGAAGCCGCACTATGCTCGAATGGCCGGCACGCAGCTCAAGGAACCCATAGAATCAATAGGATATTCGGCGCACACCCAATCGCCGAACGCAGCAGACCATGCGCCAGCGCGATTTTCATTTTTTGAAATCGAATCGAGTGACGCGACTCAGTCACGTATCCACGGCGTTCAATCGGCCCGCCGCACCCTGCGCAAAGCCCGATTGACGTGTCTCAATCAGGACAATAGCGTTCTCATCGGAATATCGACCGATCGAGTCGTGCCACCATTGGTTCGGGTTCGCCCCACTGCGATAGTCGGATTTCCCCGATGTTCAGCGAAACCGGCGAGCGACAGGGGGAATGAAGCCATGATGAAGCGCGCGTCGATTTTTGCCGGGATCGCCGGAATATCCATCGCCTGCGCCGGTGTCGCGCTGGCGCAAGCGCCGGCCCCGCTCGAGGCGTTTCTTTCCTACACATTCGTGGGCGAACTGGTMGCACCAGTATCCGGCGATCGCGTCGCGTGGATGGAGCTACATCAAGGGCGGCGCAATATCTGGATCGCGCAGGCCCCGGACTATCGCCCGCGCCAATTGACCAACGGCACCGCCGACGACGGCCAGGAACTGTCCGAACTCGCCTTCTCGCCCGATGGCCATGTGCTGGCCTGGGCGCGCGGCGCGGTAGAGCACAACGCCTGGGCGAATGGCCTGCCGGCGGCCAATCCGGCATCAATGGTCGTGCAGCCGGCGATGGAGATCTGGGCGTCCGTGAATGGCCGATCCCCCACGAAAGTGGGCGAAGGCGACGGGCCGACAGTCTCCGCGACCGGGCGGATCGCGTTCATCCGCGACAATCAGGTCTGGACGGTTGGCGCGGACGGCAAGGACGAACCGCGGAAGCTGTTCTACGATCGCGGCAAGATCGACGAGATGGCGTGGTCTCCCGATGGCAGCCGGCTCGCCTTCATCTCGCAGCGCGGCGACCATAGTTTCGTCGGCGTCTATGGCGGCCCCGACAGGCCGATCACCTGGCTTGCCCCGGCGACCGCGTTCGACGATTCCCTCGCCTGGTCGCCGGACGGCAAGCGCGTCGCTTTCGCGCGCCGTACCGGCAATCCCGACATTCTGGAATCGCCGCTGGTCGCCACACCCAACCCCTTCTCGCTCTGGGTGGCCTCGGCCGACAGCGGCGAGGCCACCCGTGTATGGCAAAGCCCGAAGACGCTGCGCGGCTCCTACCCCGAGGTGCCCGGCGGCCTGTTCCTGAATTGGGCAGCCGGCGACCGCCTGACGTTCCGAGCGGAAATGGATGGCTGGCCGCATCTCTATGCGCTGGCGGCGACGGGTGGCGAGCCGGTGTTGCTGACGCCGGGCAAATTCATGGTCGAGCATGTCGCGATGACGCCAGACCGCAGCGCCCTGCTCTACAGCGCGAATACCGGCGCGACCGATGGCGATATCGATCGCCGACACCTTTATCGCGTGCCGGTCGATCGCGGCGGTCCGTCCGCGCTCAGCAACGGCGTCGGGCTTGAATGGCTGCCGGTCCCGCTGGCCGGCGGCAAGCTCGCTTATGTCACGGCGACCACAAGCGAGCCGCCGCGCGTCGCGCTGGCTGATGCGGACGGGCGCGGCGGCCGCGTTCTGCCCGCGAGCGCGGCGACCTATCCGTCCGCCAATCTGGTGACGCCGAAGCCCGTCACCTTCACCGCGCCCGACGGCCTGACGATCCATGGCCAGTTGTTCACTCCAGCCGGCGGCGGCAAGCACTCCGCGCTGATCTTCGTTCATGGCGGCCCGCCACGCCAGATGCTGCTCGGCTGGTCTTACATGGACTATTACACGCACAGCTATGCGATGAACCAGTATCTGGCATCGCGCGGCTATGTCGTCCTCTCGGTGAACTACCGGCTCGGGATAGGATATGGCCGCGAGTTCCAGCACCCGGAAAAGGCCGGATCGGCGGGCAATTCGGAATATCAGGATGTGGTCGCGGGCGCGCGCTATCTCCAGTCGCTCTCCCAGGTGGATGGGTCGCGGCTCGGCATCTGGGGCGGCTCCTATGGCGGCCTGCTCACCGCCCATGCGCTGGCCCGCAACAGCGATCTGTTCAAGGTCGGCGTGGATTTCCACGGCGTGCACGATTGGTCGATGGGGCGCAGCGCGCCGCAACGTTACGAACAGGGCGATTATGCCCAGGTGATGCGCGTCGCGTTCGAAAGCTCGCCGGAGTCCGCGATCGCCGGATGGCGCTCCCCGGTGCTGCTGATCCACGGCGACGACGATCGCAACGTGCGTTTCGACCAGACGGTGGATCTCGCACGGCGACTGTCGGCGCAGGGCGCGCCCTATGAGGAATTGATCTTCCCCAACGAGATCCACGGCTTCCTTCGCCACGACTCCTGGCTTCGTGCCGATCGTGCGATGGTGCGCTTTCTCGATGCCCATCTGAAGCCATAACCGCGCGCGCCGCCTGCAGGCGCGGGCGGCGCGACGCATCCTTGCCCGGCAACGGGCCAGCGACAGGCGCGGCACGCCGCCGCCGCAAACGGGAGTGAATGATATGGACAAGGCTCGCCTGACACGCAGGGCAATGATTGGCGGCATGGCCACGGCATCGAGCCTGGTCGTCTTCCCGATGCTCAATACCGGCGCCTACCGCGTCCACGCCGCATCGCCGCGCACCTATTCGAAGCGCGTGGTCGATCTGGTGCGCGGTTCGATCATCATCGACATGCTCGGTCCCTTGTCGCTCGATCTGCGCCCTGAAACCGTCGCGAACAAATTGACTGCCGCGCAGATCGCCGATTTCCGGGCCAGCGGCATTACCGCCTTCCACAATTCCTTCGGGGTCGGCGGCCCGGACGCGTATGCGCTGGTGCTCGAATATCTCGCCGGGTGGAGCGCCTATGTCGGCCACAACGACGACGTGTTCACGCTGGTTCGCGACGCCGCCGACCTCGATCGCGCCAAGCGACAGGGCAAGGCGGCGGTCATCATGGGCCTCCAGGATTCCGATCATTTCCGCAGCGCCAAGGATGTCGAGAAATTCTACCGCCTCGGCCAGCGTTGCTCGCAGCTTACCTATAACAGCCAGAATCTGATCGGATCGGGCTGTACGGACCGCGTCGATGGCGGCCTCAGCGATTACGGTGTCGAGATCGTGAAGGCGATGAACAGCGCCGGCATGCTGGTCGATACCTCGCATTGCGGCGACCGCACCACGCTCGATGCGATCGCCGCGTCGCCCGTCCCGATCGCGATCACGCACAGCAACTGCCGCGCGATCAACAACCATCCGCGCACCAAGACGGACGAAGCGATCAAGGCGCTGGGCGCGAAGGGTGGCGTCATGGGCATCACCGGCGTGCGCAATTTCGTGAAGGGCGGCGAGCCGACAACGATCGCGGACGTCGTCGACCACATCGATCATGTCAGGAAGCTGATCGGCATCGATCATATCGGCATCGGCACCGACGCCGATCTCTATGGCTATGACAAGATGGCCCCCGACCAATATACCATGCTGAAGGCGAGCTATAAGGGCAGCTACGGCTTTCGCGACAAGATCGACATCGAGGAATTCAGCGGCCCGCTCAAGATGTACAATCTGACGGAAGAACTGGTCCGGCGCGGCTATGGCGATGCCGATATTCGCGCGGTGCTGGGCGGGAATTTCCGGCGGCTGCTCGGCGCCACCTGGAAGTAGGGCATGCGTCGCGGGCGGCCCGTTCGGCCGGGCCGTCCGCCGCTCAGCGTTCGCCGTGCATCGTGATGAGCGAATCCATCAGGTCGTCCTCCGCGCTGGACATCACCGCCAGCGTCACCGCCTCTTCACAGTCGGGCCCGGCGATATAGGCGTGCCCCATGTTCGAATCGATGTAGATCGATTGCCCCTGCTCTAGCGTCACCGGATCGTAGAATTCGGTATGGACGACGATGCTTCCCGTGATCACGAAGATGAACTCCTCGCCATCGTGACGCACCAGCTCTCCGAACTCGTCCAGCGAGCGTGCACGGATCGTGGTGATGTTCGGAATCATCCGCTTGCGGCGCAATTCGGTGCACAGATAGTAATAATCATAGTTCGCGGTCTGCACGCGAAAGGCATTTTCGCGCGTGCCGATGCTGCGCCGCGCCGTGATCTGGGCGGCTTCAGGCGCGGTTTCGTTCTCCACGAACAGGTCCGCCATGCGGATATTGAGCCGGGCGCTCAATTCCTGCAGCTTGTCGTAGGTCAGCGTGAGCCGGTTATGCTCCACCTTGGACAAGGTGGAGACAGGAATGCCGGTGCGCTCGCTCATCTCGCGCAGTGTCCAGCCGTTGTCATCGCGCAACCGCCTGATAACCGCGCCTAGCGTCGAGCGTCGTTTCACCATTCCAGCGCCCCCAAATCTCTGATCGGGACGCGCGTAGCATCGTTGCGCGCGGGTGCGCAACGCTCCCATTCCGCGGAGCACAATTAACCTGTTCAGAGAAATTTCCGATAAGCCATCTGCGGGACCGGCGATCGCTCACCCGCTTATTGACACATTTCTCCAATTAGGATCATATATCCCATATTGGTCAAATTATGGGTGGATTTATCCTATCCGGCCGAAGCGATCTGTCCTATCCGGCCGAAGCGATCTGCTCGACGAGCAGAACAGGGAGACATAAAATGCGGTCGATCCGGACCTGGGCCGTGGGGGCACTGGCGTTGGTCGCCAGTGCGGCGCTTGCCCAAGGCGATGCCAAACCAGCCTCGAACCAACCTGCCCCGATCCCGGCGCGACAAGGCACATCGCCTGTTCAAGCCCTTCCGGCAGGCGCCCCGGGGCTTACCAGGAGCGACGTCGATGTCTGGCTTGATGGCTATATGCCTTACGCGCTGCGCAGCGGGGACATTCCGGGCGCGGTGGTGACCGTAGTCAAGGACGGTCAGATCGTTACCGCACGAGGCTTTGGCTACGCCGATCTGGCGAAGCGCACGCCGGTCGATCCCAATCGCACGCTGTTCCGGCCCGGATCGGTATCGAAGCTCGTCACCTGGACGGCGGTGATGCAGCAGGTCGAGCAGGGCAAGCTGGATCTGGACGCGGACGTGAACCGCTACCTCGATTTCAAGATCCCGCCACGGAAGGGCCAGCCGGTCACGCTGCGCGAGATCATGACCCACACCGCTGGTTTCGAGGAAACGACCAAGGACATCATCTTCTTCGATGCCGGCCATCTGAAGGCCCTCGGCCCCTATCTCAAGGGTTCGTTGCCCACGCGCATCTATGATGCGGGCACCACGCCGTCCTATTCCAATTGGGCGACGACCCTGGCCGGCTATATCGTCCAGCGTGTCTCTGGCGAACCGTTCGACGACTATGTCGAGCGCCACATCTTCACGCCGCTCGGCATGACGAACGCTACGTTCCGCCAGCCGCTGCCAAAACGCCTCGCGGGTCAGGCGGCGACCGGTTATCCCAAGCCGGGCAAGGCCGCCGGGTTCGAACTCATCGGCCCCGCGCCCGCCGGATCGCTTTCCGCCTCGGGCGTCGACATGGCAAGATTCATGCTCGCGCATCTGCAAGGCGGCGAGCTGGACGGCAAGCGTATCCTGGACGCGCGGACAGCGGCGATGATGCACAACAGTCCGCTCGATCGGGTGAATCCCTATTCTCTGCTTCCACCGCTCAACCGTATGGAGCTCGGCTTCTTCGAAACGAATGTGAACGGGCATGAGGTGATCGCCCATCTTGGCGACACGGTGGCCTTTCACACGTCGCTGCACCTGTTCCTCAACGACGGGGTGGGCCTGTATGTTTCGTTCAACAGCCCCGGACGCGAGGGAGCCGTCGGCCGCGTGCGCACCGCGCTGTTCGAGGATTTCGCGGACCGCTATTTCCCCGGCAAGCCGGTCGAAACGCGCGTCGACGCGGCAACAGCCCGCCAGCACGCACAGATGATGACCGGGATGTGGCGGAACAGTCGCCGTACGGGTACGAGTTTCATCGCGGTTACCGGCCTGCTGGGGGCGACCGACGTTTCCGTCGATGCCAAGGGCGATCTCGTCATCCCGTCGCTGAAGACAGCCGGAGGGCGGGCCCGCGAATGGGTCGAGGTTTCGCCCTTCGTCTGGCATGATCGCTACGGTCACGAGCGGCTTGCCGCCAAGGTGGTGGATGGCAGGATCGTCCGCTGGAGCGTCGACGGCATCGCGCCCTTCATGGTGTTCGATCGCGTTCCCGCCGGCATCTCCCCATCGTGGCTGAAACCGGCGGCCCTTGTCAGCCTCGCCATTCTGGCGCTCACCTTCCTTGCATGGCCGATCGGCTGGGCGGTCCGTCGCCGGTACAATGCGTCGATCGGTCTCTCCGGCATCGCACTCAAGGGCTATCGCGCAACGCGCATCATGGCTGGGGCCGTGCTTGGCGTGGTGATCGGATGGGCATGGCTTGTCACCGCGATGTTCGGCGATCTCACGAACCTCGCAGGCGCGCTCGATACGCAGCTGGTGCTCTTGCAGGGCTTCGGCGCGATCGTCTTTGTCGGCGCGGTCGGCATCTCCGGCTGGAATCTGTGGCTGGCGCTGCGCGATAGCCGCAAGTGGACCGGCAAGCTGTGGAATGCGCTCATTTTCCTCGCGACGCTGGTGATGCTGTACGTCGCCTTCAGCTTCAACCTGATATCGATCTCGACGAGATACTGATGTCCAGACGCGCGTCTGAGCTGGCCACGGCGACCGCCCGTCTGCCTGCGCCGATCGCAATCCCGGGCCAGGTTTTCGATAGCCTGGAGGTGGTGGTCGTCATCTTGCGTGACGGCCACCATGCCCGGCGCCCGCGCATTCCGGCGCTAATACTATCTTGATATGAAATTTATTCTCTATACAGAAAATTCTGCCGCATGGACGAGATCGGCGACGAGAGGATCACCTGAATGGCAGCCGACAAGAATATCCTGATCGAAGAAGCGCCCGGCTCCATCCAAGCCGACCAGTCCGACAATATCGGCGGCCCCGCTCTCACCCTTCCGACACCATATCTCCTGTTCCTGGGCGATGTCGCCGAGCCGGGGTTCGCCAAGACCGCCTTCGGCTTGCGCGACTGGGCCCGTGACAAATGCATCGGCGAATATTCTTGCGATCCGGCTGCCGTGAGCACTGGACTGCCCTATCTGAGCCCCGCGGAAGCCGCCGCGAAGGGTGCGCTGGCGATGGTGATCGCCGTCGCCAACAAGGGCGGCTATATCGCGCCGAACTGGCAACCGGCGCTTTTCGAAGCCCTCGACGCCGGGCTCGATCTCATCGCGGGTATGCACGCTCGCCTGACCGATGTGCCGGGTCTTGCCGATGCGGCGCACGCACGTGGCCGGAAGCTGATCGACATACGCACGCCGCCTGCCGGCATCCCGGTCGCCACCGGGCGCAAGCGCTCGGGAAAGCGGCTGCTGACGGTCGGCACAGATTGCGCACTCGGCAAGAAATATACTGCTCTCGCGCTCGCCGATGCATTCGCAGCGCGTGGCGTGGAGGCGGATTTCCGCGCGAGCGGGCAGACCGGGATCATGATCGCCGGCGGCGGAATCCCGATGGATTCGATCATCTCGGATTTCGAGGCAGGCGCCGCCGAGCAGCTTTCGCCAGACGCCGCGCCCGATCATTGGGACGTGATCGAGGGCCAGGGATCGCTGCTGCACCCGGCCTATGCCGCCGTCTCGCTCGGCCTGCTTCATGGCAGCCAACCCGACGTGTTCGTCGTCTGCCACGAGCCCGGTCGCGAACAGATGCTCGGTGTACCCGGTTACGGTGTTCCGAGCATCGAGGAAATCGTCGAGCTTACGATCCTGCTGGGCCGGCGCACCAATCCGGCGATCCGCTGCGGCGGCTTTTCCTACAACACCTCGGCGCTGGATCCCGACGACGCAGCCCGCCTGATGGCGCGCGACGAGGAACGAATGGGCCTGCCCGTGGCAGATCCTATCAGGCGCGGCCCTGCTTTCGATCGGCTGGTGGCGAACTGCCTGGGCGCTCCATGAAGCAGGCACCTCCCGGGCTCGGCGCCAGTCGGCTCCCTCACGGTCAATCGTTTTCGACATACGTTACGAATTTGGAGAATGCCTGATGCAATGGTTTCGAGCCGTCACCTGCGTTGCCCTCGCGTCCTCTTCGTCGCTCGCGCTAGCGGGGGCGCCGCAAAAGGCACCCGTTGCAGTCACCGCTGCGGACCGAACATCCGGGCTCGCCGATTTCGTTGACGGCGTCGTCGCCGGGCAGGTCGCCAGCCGGCAGGTCGCGGGCGCGGTGGTGACCGTGGTGGCCGATGGCCGGGTGCTGTTCACGCGGGGCTACGGCTTCGCCAATGTCGCGAACCAGGTGCCGGTGGACGGCGAACGCACGCTGTTCCGCCCCGGCTCGGTCTCCAAGCTGTTTACCTGGGTCGCGCTGATGCAGCAGATCGAGAGCGGCAAGGTCGATCTCGACGCTGACGTCAATCGCTATCTCGATTTCAAGATTCCCGATTTCAAGGGTGCGCCGATCCGCGTGCGCGATCTTATGGCACACAGCCCCGGCATGAGCGATGTCGGCGGCTTCCTGTTCGACAGCCCCGACAAGAACGTCCCCTATCAACAGTGGATCAAGGCGCACATTCCGCAGCGCCTGTGGGCGCCGGGCACCGAAATCGCCTATTCGAACTATGGCGCCGCCCTCGCGGGCTATATTGTCGAGCGTGTTTCGGGCGAGACCTATGCCGACTATGTAGAGCGCCACATCTTCACGCCGCTGGGAATGAGTTCCACCACCTTCCGCGAGCCCCAGCCCGCCGCGCTCACGGCGCGCTTGGCGGACGGGCACAAACTGGTCGACGGACAGTTGGTCCCGAAGCTCCGTGAGTATCTCAGCTCGATCATGCCCGCAGGGTCCGCGAGCGCGAGCGCGCCCGATATGGCCCGGTTCATGCTCGCCTTGCTGGGCAACGGCGCGCTCGGCGGCAAGCGCATCCTGCGTCCGGAATCGGTCGCATTGCTCGAAAGCGACCTGCAGGCGAACGTCCCCGGTTTGCCGGGAATGGCGCATGGATTCCTCGTCGAGCGCGAGGCTGGCCCGCGGATGGTGGGACATGCCGGAAATACGGTCGATTTCCATTCCGATCTCGTTATCGCGCCGGAACGCGGCATCGGCTTCTTCATCTCGTTCACCGGTGGCGCGGATAGCGGCATCGCGCGAACCGAGCTGCGCAATGCGCTGATCGGGCGCCTGTTCCCGCAGGCCCGCGCGCCGCGCTACGCCGGCAGCAGCCAGCCACAACTCGGCGCCTATCGCGCCAATCGCCGCGATTATTCGGCAACCCCCGACCCCAAAGACGACATCAAGGTGGAAGGGAGCGGCGACCATATCGTCACGGTGACAACCGCCGGCCGCAAGGTTGCCTTCGAGCAGATCGGCCCGAACGAATATGAGGAAATCACCGGCACGGGCGCGGGTGGCCCCTATGATCGCATCAAATTCTATGGCGACGCGCAAGATCCGCGGCTGTCATTCGCCTCGATGCCATATGAGACCTTCCATCTTGTAAAGCCGTAGCCGCGGGCGGCACTCGGCTACAGCGCTCGTCTTTGCCGGTTCAGCAGATTCACGCATTGAACCGGCAGATAGCCCGAGGCTCCAACTCCCGACCGTCAGCGCATTGTTCCAGACCGAGCCAGGCGACGAGCCTGACCGCTAGAGCGGCAGTTTCGTCGTCAGCTTGATGCAGTTCAGCGCGAAACTCGAATTGATCGACCCAACGCCCGGCAGGTGGAGCAGCACCTTCTTCAGGAACACCTCATAGTCGCCGACACTGCGCACGACGACACGCATCAGATAATCGCCCTGCCCGCTCATCGAGAAGCATTCGACAATTTCCGGATGGTCGCGGGCCTGCGCCTCCAGCGCCTCAAGCGTTTCCTCGTCATGCTGTTTCAGGCGCAGCTCGGCAAACACGTTGACCGTCAGGTCGAGCAGCAGCGGATCGAGGAGCACCGCGCGTTCGCGAATTACGCCACTTTCTTCGAGCTTCTTCAGGCGCCGCCAGCACGGCGTGTGCGACAGGCCCACATCGCTCGCCAGATCGGCGACCGACCGCTGGGGATTCGCCTGAAGGGACGCAAGAATTTTACGATCTATCTTATCCACGCAATCCGTATCCTAATTTCATCGTTATAACTCGCACATCCTTGCACGATTGCCAGTAAAATCGGAAAAACGAGAATAAGCCTTTCCTCACCGGATCGGCAATAACGCGGCCATGACCAAGCCGGCGACACCGGGGGCCGACGCGATAGCGTTGTCGCTCCATATTCCAGAACCCGCGGCACGTCCGGGCGACGTTGCCGATTTCAGCCACCTGCGGTTCGACGCGGCCGGTGCGATGCACCGCCCTGATATTTCGGCGAACGAAGCCGAGATGCGAGAGCTCCCCTATGGGTTGGTGCGCGTACTGGATGAAAATGGGGCGGCAGTCGGCCAATGGGACCCGAAACTCGCCCCGGACGTGTTGCGCAAGGGTTTGCGGGCAATGGTGCAGACTCGTCTGTTCGAGGATCGCCTGTTCCGGGCTCATCGCCAGGGCAAGACCAGCTTCTTCATGAAATCGACCGGCGAGGAAGCGATCGGCGTCGCCCAGTCGCTCGCGCTTGCCGGCGACGACATGTGCTTTCCGACGTACCGGGTTCAAGGCTGGCTGATCGCGCGCGGCTATCCGATCGTCGACATGATCAACCAGATCTATTCCAACGCGCGCGACCCGCTGAAGGGGCGGCAATTGCCGATCCTCTATTCGGCGCGCGACTATGGGTTCTACTCACTGTCCGGCAATGTCGGCAGCCGCTTCGGCCATGCGGTCGGCTGGGCGATGGCGTCTGCCTATAGGGGCGATCATCGCATCGCCCTTGGCTATATCGGTGAGGGCACGACGGCGGAGGGCGACTTCCACGAGGCGCTGACCTTCGCGGCGGTTTACCGTGCGCCGGTTATCCTGGCGGTCACCAACAACCAATGGGCGATCTCCAGCTTTTCGGGGATCGCGGGCGCCGAGAGCACGACCTTCGCCGCCAAGGCCATCGGCTATGGACTGCCCGGTCTGCGGGTGGACGGCAATGATTTCCTGGCGGTCTGGGCAGCGACGCTCTGGGCCGCCGAACGGGCCCGGACCAATCGCGGCGCGACGCTGATCGAATTCGTCACCTACCGGGCCTCGGGTCATTCGACGAGCGACGATCCCACCAAATATCGCCCGGCGGACGAAGCCGCGCACTGGCCGCTGGGCGATCCGATCGAACGCCTGAAACGGCACCTGATCCTGATCGGCGAATGGTCCGAGGAGCGTCATGCACAGATGGAGGCCGAACTGAGCGAGATCCTGCGCGACGCCCAGCGCGAGGCAGAAGCGGTCGGCACATTAGGCAAATCGAAGCCCGACGTCGCCGAGATGTTCGAGGGTGTGTTCAAACAGCCCGACTGGCGGGTGATCGAGCAGCGCGGTGAGCTGGGGATCCAGTCATGACCGCGATGAACATGATCCAGGCGCTCAATTCGGCGCTCGACACCATGCTGACACGCGACCCCGACGTGCTCGTCTTCGGCCAGGATGTCGGCTATTTCGGCGGTGTTTTCCGCGTCACCGACAAGCTGCAGCAGCGCCACGGCCTCAAGCGCTGCTTCGACGCGCCGATCTCCGAAGGCGGGATCATCGCCACGGCGATCGGCATGGGAGCCTTTGGGTTGCGGCCCGTCGCCGAGATCCAGTTCGCCGATTACATCCTCCCGGCCTTCGACCAGCTCGTGTCGGAAGCGTCGCGCCTGCGGTATAGGTCGAACGGGGAATTCTGGGCACCGATCACGGTGCGCTCGCCCTATGGCGGCGGCATCTTCGGAGGCCAGACCCACAGCCAGAGCCCCGAAGCGATCTTCGCGCATATCACCGGGTTGAAAACGGTCATCCCCTCCACGCCCTATGACGCGAAGGGTCTGCTGATCGCCGCGATCGAGGATGACGACCCGGTGATCTTCCTCGAGCCCAAGCGCCTTTACAACGGCCCGTTCGATGGCCGCCACGACCAGGCCGTGACGAGCTGGGCCGACCATCCTTCGGCCGAGGTACCCGAAGGCCATTATACGGTACCGCTGGGGAAGGCCGCGGTCGTCCGCCCCGGCAACGATGCGACCGTCATCGCCTATGGCACCATGGTTCATGTCGCAAAGGCGGGCATCGACGACAGCGGGGTCGATGCCGAACTCATCGATCTGCGGTCGATCGTCCCACTCGATGTCGATACGATCGTGGCGTCGGTCAAGAAGACCGGACGCTGCATCATCCTGCACGAGGCGTCCCGGTTCGGCGGCTTTGGCGGCGAACTGTCCGCGCTCGTCCAGGAACGCTGCTTCTATCACCTCGAAGCGCCGATCGAGCGCGTGGCAGGCTGGGATACGCCCTACCCGCATGCGTTCGAATGGGATTATTTCCCCGGGCCGGCCCGTGTCGCCGCCGCACTTCATCGCGTGATGGCCGATATCAGCCTGATGGGACTCTGACATGGCACGTTTCACATTCAAGCTTCCCGACATCGGGGAAGGCATCTCCGAGGCGGAGATCGTCGCGTGGCACGTCAAGGTCGGTGACCGGGTCGAGGAGGACCAGGGCCTCGCCGACATGATGACCGACAAGGCGACGGTCGAGATGGAATCGCCGGTTGCCGGCATTGTGGTCGAACTGGCCGGTGCGGTCGGCGACCAGGTGTCGATCGGTGCTGCGCTGGTGGTGATCGAGACGGACGCGGCCGAAGGCGAGAGTGATGAGGCGGCGATCGGGCCGTCGGCAGAGACCGTGGCTGACGTTGCGCCGGCCAATTTGCGCGCCGAAGTGATGAAAGCCGCGGAAGTCGAGGAGCAGATCGAGGCAGAAACGCCTGGGATGGACGACGCGATCGAACCAGAMAGCTCCCCGGCGAAGGCCGGGGCCCAGTCGGGGGACGTCGCAACWGGGCCCCGGCCTTCGCCGGGGAACAAGGAAGAGGCGCTCGCGAACCCGCACACCCATGTCCTCGCGTCCCCCGCTGTCCGCGCCCGCGCGGCCGATCTCGGCATCGACCTCGCCTCGGTGAAGTCGGAAAGCGACCGAATCCGCCACGCCGACCTCGACGCCTATCTCCGCTACGGCTCCGGCCAGGGCTATCATGCCCCGCATGCGTCGCGTGCCCGCGCCGATGAACCGATCAAGGTCATCGGCATGCGCCGTCGCATCGCCGAGAACATGGCGGCGTCGAAGCGCGCCATTCCGCACTTCACCTATGTCGACGAGATCGATGTCACCGCGCTGGAAGACATGCGCGCCGATCTCAATGCCAATCGCGGCAACCGGCCCAAGCTGACCATGCTGCCGCTGATGATCGTCGCGATCTGCAAGTCGATCCCCGACTTCCCGATGATCAACGCGCGCTATGATGACGAGGCGGGCGTGGTGACGCGCCACGGTTCGATCCATCTCGGCATGGCGACCCAGACGCCGGCCGGCCTGATGG